>NZ_JBXAFO010000007.1:168294-289478 GCF_058793255.1 Rhodococcus sp. MPR-R1B | reverse complement strand
GTTGTAGCCTTTCATGCCCTTGATCAGGGCGGGAAGGATTCTCATAACCAGCGGGTCACTTAATGGGGGTCATGCCATACCCTTATGGGCCCCAATACTTCATCTTCGGTGGGTTCTTTCGGGTTCGCCCGATGGCCCCGGAGATCATCGGCGGCCCGGGCTACGAGCTGGAGCTCCTCGACCAGTACTCGGAGTACATCAAGCGGCTCATCGTGAAGCTGGAGCAGCCGGTCGGCAGAGACTTGTATCTCCGGTGGTACGACAAGATTCAGGACAGCAAGCTCAAGCCCGAGGTGTACGAACTTGCGCCGGACACTAAGCTCGGCACGTTCCCGGGTTACCAGAACGTCAGGCTCAGGCACGCCGAGTTGCAGCGCATCATCGCCAACGACGAGCCGAGCTGGAAGGACGCCCTTTCCAGCGTCAAGGGCGTCTATGTCATCACCGATCTCACCGACGGGCGTTTATACGTCGGGTCGGCCTCGGGCGAGGCGAACGGGCTGTGGCAGCGTTGGTCTAGCTATGCGCACCTGCGCAATCTGACCGGCGGCAACAAGGAACTGGAGAGTATGCGAGGAGACCTTGGCGACTCGCACATCATCGAGAACTTCCAGTATTCGATTCTGGAGATCTTTGACCCGAAGACGAAATCAGAGACGATCCTCCAGCGGGAGTCGTTCTGGAAGCTGGCCCTCGACAGCCGCGAACACGGGATGAATCTGAACTGATCCCGACGGGCTCAAGGCGCAGTGCCCAACGCAATCGAAAGGTATTGTTCATCAATGCTTTCCGCTTGATTGCTTGCGGATCGGTCTGAGATCGAAACGATTTCGAATGGATCGCCTCCGACACCAAAGAGTCCTCCGAGGCCGGAATGTATGGTCGGATTGTGAACCAGGATCTGATCATTCGCCGCTACGTATCCTCGGATGAGGATGTGGTCGTCGACTTGTGGTCGCGCGCTGCCCGTGAAGCCCACCCGTTCCTTGCGGGTGAGGGAACGGGCGAACGGGAGCAGAAGATGCGAGAGGTTTATCTGATTCAGGCCGACAATTGGGTCGCTGAGCACAACTCCGCTGTCGTTGGACTGTTGGGAATGATCGGCTCCGAAATCGGGGGACTGTTCGTCGCGCCGGCGTCACAAGGGTTGGGCGTCGGGCGGGCGTTGGTCGAACACGCCACAACCATGCACGGCGAGGTGACACTCGAGGTCTACACCCTCAACGATCGCGCCCGCAGGTTCTATGCGCTGATGGAGTTCGAAGAAGAGGGGCGTCGACACGACGCCGAGACGAACCATGAATTGATCACCCTTCGTCGTACTGGTCGCGACTCCTCCCTCATCTAGGCATGAGAAACGCGAATCAGCCCGGGTGCCAGGAGTTCCACCACTCCACGATGGGGACCAGCCAGGGAGTCCAGATCTTCCAACTGTCGCCGAGTCCGTACGGCGGTATCGGAATCATGACCATCGTCTCCTGAACGTTCCGCGGACAAACTCGTCAGTGAATCCGATGCGTTCCAGCGTGCTTACGCTTGGGCCTGCTGGTCTGCCTGCAGGTGCTTGACCGGGCATGCCGTGGGGAAGGTGCCGAGGTCTTCGACCTTGTAACCGTTCGGGTAGCTGCGGATGTTGGGCAGCTCGCGGGCGAATTTCCGCTTCGTACGCACGGGGAAGAACCGCAGCAGGCGCGCGCGGACCTTCAGCGCACCGCGTGAGACGACGCGCATCGCAGTGCTCGGGTGCTTGTAGTGGAAGGCGTCGAGTAGGTGATCGTCCATGAGCGCGAAGGCGAATCCCTTGACCAGAGCCTTCGGTGCCAGGTTGTTGGGCGGGAAGGTGCACATCAGGTCGAGGGTGGAATCAGCGACGGCTCGGGCGCCGGGATCGAATGAAAAGTGTTCGCGCTCATAGTCGTCGAGAAGTTTGACGAAGCCCTCGTAGGTGTCAGGAGTGTCTTTGATGTTCATGTACCGACCCAGGTGGCGGTAATAGTTCGTCGACCCGACGATCTCGTTGTCGGTCATCTTCCGCCAGCCGTACTCGTCGAGCCATCTGACCGGCGTGACGACGAAGGTGGCCAGAACGTAGAGCATGTCGTCGTTGGAGATGTCGTACGAGCCGTGCATCTGATTCATTCGACGCACGCTCTTGCGGCCTACGGTGCTGCTGAGGCCGTGCTCGAGGATGGCGTCGAGGATCAGGCTGGTGTCGTCGTAGCGCTTCTGAACCTTGTCGGTGAACTCGCCCGTGGAGAAGAGGAGCTTGCCGATCGAGGGGACAGCGTATGTGCGGAACAGTGCGAAGCTGAGCGCCTGATTGATGTCCCAGGGAAACTCTTGCGCCGCGAGAATGCGCGACATCTCTTCGTAATCGGTTTCGGGATCGAGTTGATCCGTGCGACTGCGGAGGTCGTAGCGCTTCATCTGAACACTCCCTGGGACTGGTCTGCGCGCGGCAGAGATAGGTGTGAGCTGCACCACCGACTGTAGTTCTGACAACACGCGTTGTCTAGGGGGTGTGAATAGTCGTCTTTCCTTCGTTTCGGGCGTTGTACCAGGGGTATCCGGAAAGTGTTGTCGACCCGAGGAGCAGCTATGAGCGTCACACGCACGGCCGGGGTTTTTGCGGCCATCGGACTACCGATTGCCGCGAGCGTCATGTTCGCCGGAGTCGCCTCGGCTGATCCGCCCCACCCTTTCGGCGGCGCCGCCGTCACTATCGGGTGTCCGAATCAGGGGTCGCTGGCCTCGTTGACCGGGCTCACCGGCCAGTCCGGGCCCGAATCCAATCCGCCCATCGCCAAGGGTGACATTCGCTTCGATTCGTTCCCGGCCGCTGCACCCATCCCGGCGGCGGGTCAGGTGACCGTTGCGTGGGTCAACACCGACACGGGCAAGTCCGGAATCGTCGACCTGGTCGGTACTTATCCGTACCTGTCCGCGACGGTGAACACCGGCGTCGGCAATGTCGTTGCGACGGCGTTCGGTTCGATCAACTGGGGCAGTAGTCCCATCTGCCAGTCGAATCCGACGATCGGCAGGTTCATAGCCTGATCTTGAGCCTCGTCGTCGCGGCCTGGACGGGCACAGGGTTGGCGGTATCGCGTGATTATCTGTCATCTCGGAGATACCGCCGGGTCCGCCCCATCCCATATTCTGAAACATGTTAGGTGAAAGCATATTTCAGGGATGGAAAAGGTGGCGACGTGAACGGGTCGAGCGCGCGTCAGTTGATGAGCCAGATGCTCGTCGAAAAACGAAACAGTCTTGCGCCCGAAAAGGTCGGCATGCGCTGCGAGGGTGCTCGCCGAATGCACGGCCTCAGTCGGCGCGATGTCGCGCAGATTGCCGACATCAGCTTCAATCACTATCAGCGGCTGGAACAGGGTACGTCCGTTGGTGTTTCGGCTCCGGTTATCGTGAGGATCTGCGACGCCTTGTTGATGGAAGACGACGAGAAGGCGCGCATGCTGGCATTGCACCAGGTATGGGCGCGCCCTCGTCGACCGCTGGCTGGATCCCGAGTTGCCGGATCTCAGGCTGCCGGTGAAATCTCCGGCAGGCAGCGGGCCAGTTCGTCCGGCGTGTAGAAGAAACTCCCGGCGCTCACCGGAGCGCACGGGGCAGCAAATGCTGTCTCGCGCTCGTTGTAGAGCATTCGGACCAGACGCTTACCCTCCGGTCCGGCGTAGACGTCCCACTGCACGTTCGCAGCCATCGGGCTGACCTGTGATCCGCGCCAGGGGTTGTTCGCATAGGTGTAGAGGTCGCCCTCCGCCTGCGAGACGGTGCTTCCCGGCAGTTTCAAGAGTGCTGCGAAGGGGATGATCGTTTCTGCGTGTGCAAACCGGAAATCCGCTCCCGGGACGGCGTCGTCGCCGGTATGTTTCTGCAGGCCGCGCAGGAACTCGTCGCGCAGGACAGTTGCCATCCGGTAGGTGACGTCTTCACCGGTGAAGCCCGGGCCCTTGGCGTAGAAGTCCTCGGCATCGTTCGTGTATGCGAGCCACTGCGCGTCAGCAGGTTCGATGAACCGCTCGAAATTCCACTTGCCTTCTTCGGCCATGCCCGGAGTGATGATGTACGTGTTGTACAGCATGTACGCGGCGTCGACTTCGTTGTCGATCGTGCTGGAACCCTTGCCACGGTCGACGAGTGAGAACTCGCCCGCACTCAGCCGGTTCACGAAGTCCTCCGAGTAGAGCCTGAGCATCATGTGCCGCGAGACTTCGCGGGTGCGGGGAAGATCGGCGATCTGGTCGTCGACGGCTTTCAGTCGAGGATCGGACTCTTCGTAGTCCTTGTAGTCGGCGTTTGCATCCGAGTCGTGGAAGTAGAGAAGGTCGGCATCCGTGGTCACCGGTGCAACATCGCCGGCGACGGCTGGAAACGCACCGGTCAGCCCTTGCGCGAAGTTCTCGGCGCTGTCCACGGCACGGTCCACACCCGACGAGGTCAAGGTGATGGTGCCCTGTTGCGCTGCGATGGCGTCGAACAGTTGGGGGAGGCGTTCAGTGACCCGCGCGCCGAGCTGTCTGTGTTCGGTGATCCCGCGTCCGCTGAGGTTGCCGTACCCCAGCTTCTTGTTGGCGGCCATGAGATCACGGAGGGCCGGGCCGAATTCCTTGCCGACGGGAGTCAATGCGTTCTCGGCTTCGGCGATTTCCCACAGCTGCAGGCTCAGGTCGTCGTACTTCAGGCTCGACAGTGCTCTGGAACCATGGCGCGCAACACTTTCCGTGTACACGGGGGAGTATCCCGTCGGCGGCGCCTGATAGTCGGCGATGCGCTGGCCGGGAGTGTAGGGCGTCTTGGACGTGAAGCCGCCGTCGCTGACGGTTGGTATCTCTGTCGAACCGGAGCTCGAACCGGCGTCGAGCGAACCGAACGGTGACGCCGTGGCGATGGACTGGACGCTGCTGGTGACAAGCACTAGTCCGACAGCGCCGGCAGCGGCCAGCACGCCGAAGCGTGAGCTTCGCATGGTGAGTTGATCCTCTCCGTCGGTGCCGAGGTGACACGACGGAAGGAAAGTTAGAACAGCTAAGCGTCCGAATTGCACCTATTTGCCCATGTGCAGATGGACGCGGGGTTACAAGTTTCGGATTCGCAGAGCTCAGGAGGGTTTGGCGGCAATCCCGATCGACACGGAGAGCGACAACGCGATGAGGGTCATGGCCAGCCACTGGTAGCTCTTGGGCGTGGGCTGCTTCTTACGTCCGAACTTGCTCACTGATGTCTCCCGTTTGTCCGTGGGTACTCAGCACATATTACTGTTCCATTACCCCAATGGCGCGGTCGACCGGAAACTGTGCGCGATCAGACAGCAGGCGGACCGCGAAGTCCGCCCGCTGCCCCGCGATCAAGAGATCGTGCGCAGTTCCCGTCGCAGTATCTTGCCGGTGACGGTCTTGGGCAGTTCCTCCACCAGCACCACGGAGCGTGGGTACTTGTACGCCGCCATCCGCTGCTTGCAGTGATCGATCAGATCTTCCGGGGTGACGGACGCCCCCGCGACGAGGCTGACAAACGCCTTCACCGTCTCACCGCGGTATTCGTCGGCGATCCCGACGACTGCCGCCTCACGGACTGCGGGGTGCTCGGCAAGAACGTCCTCGACCTCGCGTGGCCACACCTTGTAGCCGGACGCGATGATCATGTCCTTCTTACGGTCGACGACGTAGAACCAGCCGGCTTCGTCCATGAACCCCACGTCGCCGGTGTGGAACCACCCGTCGCGAATGGCCGACGCACTCTCCTCCGGCTTGTTCCAGTAACCGCGCACCACCTGTGGACCTCGGACGACCAGTTCGCCGATCTCTCCGATCGGCAGGATCGCACCGCCCTCGTCTTCGATGCGGACCACGGTGTTGGGTACGGGAACGCCGACAGACAGTGCTCCGGATGTGGGGTCGACCGGCGTATCCGCACCAACGGGAACGGCATGGGTCGGCGACGTGGTCTCGGTCAGCCCGTAGATGTTGTGCAGCGCAGCACCGGTCATGGCGCGGACGGCCTCGGCGGCAGTCGGCGAGATGGGTGCGCCGCCGGAGTAGAGCAACCGTATGGAGGTGAAGTCTTCCGGCGCGCAACCCGGAGTGTTGAGCAGTGCCGTAAAAGCAGTGATGGCGCCGACTGTGAATGTCGGTTGGTGCTCACGAATCGCGTCGAGCATCACCTCGGGGTGGAAGCGATAGGCCAGCACCAGCGGCATTCTCGCCAGGACGGACACCGCGATGTGACCGATCAACCCCGTGATGTGGAAGAGCGGTGCAACTCCGAGAACCGTGTCTTTCGGGGTGAGCCCCAGCCAGTCCCGGTAGACCTGGGCGTTGAAGGTCATATTCGCGTGAGAGGTCATCGCTCCCTTCGGCGGACCCGTGGTTCCCGACGTATACGTCAGTACCGCAATGTCTTCCGGTGCAGCGTCAGTGGTGATCGGATCGCCGAGACGATGTTCGTCGATCAGCGTCGCAAGATCGTCGGTACCGAGATCCTTCTTGACGATTCCGTCGAAAATCCTCGGATCGTTGCGACTTTGATACTCGAGTTCCGAGGTGGTGATAACTCGCCTGACCGGCGAGTCGGAGACGACATTGCGGCCGACGGACTCGTAGAGCCCCTCGAGAGCGATCAGAACCGCTGCTCCGGAATCTTCGAGTTGGTATCCCAGTTCTCGTTCACGGCTCATGGGATTGATCGAGACTGCGACGCCGCCGGCTTTCCAGATTCCGGCGAGCGCAAGCACGAACTGCGGAACGTTCTGGAGGAACAGAGCGACGCGGTCACCCTTCACCAGTCCACCGGCTCGGAGTGCTCGGGCCAGCGCGTCACTCTGCTGATCCAGTTCGGCGTAACTGAGTTGACCGTCGAAGTACTTCACAGCCGTGGCGTCCGGATCAGAGCGGACCGCCGCTGCCAACATTTCGAGCATCGTGGGGTGTTCGACGTCGATGTCGGGGGGAACGTCGTTGCGGTACAACGCCAACCAAGGGCGATCTTCGTATGTCATTTGATGGCAACCGGATTCACGGGAGAGCCGCTGGCCTTTGCGACCTTGAGTGGCGCGGCGACGTACAGGAACGTGTACTGGCCGTCGGCCGCGCAGTCCGCGGCCAACTTCTCCAGATCGCAGATCTCGGTGAACACCACTCCGAGGTTGCGCATCAATGCGTTGTGGAGAACCAGTGCCACACCGTTTTCGGGGTCGGTGGTGACCTCGTTGGCAATGGTGTCAGTGACAAGGTTGGGGATCTCCATGTCCTGGAACCACTGGACGAGTTCGGGGCTGTAGATCAGGCCGGGCTCGCAGAAGCCCTCGTAGAAGGCTTCGCCCTGGTCGAAGAACAGCTTGAGGAAGTTGGTGCGGATGACGAGGATGTCACGCTTCTCGATGGTGACCCCCTGCGCTTCGGCACAGGCCAAAAGATCATGGTGCGTGAAGGTTTCGGCCTTGTCGAGGTTTTCCTTGCCGCGGAACTTTGCCATGTCGAGAAGCACTGCGCGTCCGACGACGCCACGGTCGGCAATCGGTTCGACGCTGGCCTTCTCCAGGCCGCCGACAGTGGTGTCAGCGGAGTATCCGTTCCACAGCGCGCCGTCGTACCAGACGTGGCCGAGCGCGTCGTACTGCGTCGAACCCTGCAGGAACGCGTCGATCTTGTCGTCCGCGTAATGCAGGCCACCGGGGAAGTTGGGGGCGTCGTCGCCGTCCCAGCTGCTCTCGTCGAAGATCTGTGTGCGCTCGGCAGGGCTGCGTCCCGGCCACACCGGATCACCCTTGGGATCGCCGATAAGACGTTGGAGTGTGAACACGGAACCCTGCTTGATGGTTCCGACGCCACGAAGCACCTGTCCGGCGTCGAGGTAGTTCAGTGAACCGACCTCGTCGGACTCTCCCCACTTGCCCCAGTTGCTGGGTGCGTCGCGCAGGAGTTCTCCAAGATATGGCGCCTCGGTCATGGTGATTCGATCCTCTCGCTACCGACACCGAACGATCGCTCGGGCGGACCTGGGTCTTTGTGATCCACATCATGTTCAGGCCGATAATCAGTAGTCAACAGGTTCACCGATTGCCGTGGTCATCGCATTGTTGGAAATCCAATGTTCGGGAATACTGAACACTGTGACCGAATTCGAGAATGCCGTCCTGATCGGAGCGTCGATCCGGCAAGCCCGGCGTCACCGTGGGCTCTCGCTGCGCGAATTGGCCAGGCGTCTCGGCGTCAGCGCAGCTACCCTCAGCGCCGTCGAGACCGGAAAGACCAGAGTCAGCGTCGACAGGTTGGCGGCAATCGGCGGGATTCTCGGAGTGCGTTTCGACGCTCTGCTCCCGGCTGCGATAGTGCGTCCGCCAGAACAGCCACGATGGGGAGGCGACGACGCCGACCCGAACGCACATTTTCGCCCGAACGAGTGGCGAAGGTTCGGCCCGAGTTCGTTCGATCCGGTGTTGGCGGCCGCGCTCGCGGAGATGGTGAAGACCGGATATCACGGTGCTGCGATGCGTGAGATCGCCAATCGTGCGCAGATGAGTGTTCCGGGTCTGTATCACCACTATTCCAGCAAGCAACAGATGTTGGCCGAAATTCTCGACCTCACCATGGCTGAACTGAACACGAGATCGTTGGCGGCTATCGACGAGGGCGAAAGTCCCTCCGAAAGGCTGGCTTTCCTCGTCGAATGTGTGACCTTGTTCCATATCTATCGGCGTGATCAAGGATTCCTCGGCGCCAGCGAAATGCGCAGTCTCACAGCCGAGAACAGGTTGCGCATCACGGAATCACGCAACTACCAGCAATGGTTGATGACGAAGCAGGTCGACGACGGAATCGCTGCCGGTGTGTTCGGGACGGATCGGCCGCGACAGGCCGCGCGTGCAATCGTCGTGATGTGTGTCTCTGTCGCGCAATGGTATCGGCCGAGTGGGCCGCAAACGCCCGAGGAAATTGCACGCGACTACGCGCGTTTTGCACTGGATCTGGTGCGCCTTCAGCGACCGTGACGGACGTCATCCGGTTCGGGTGATGCGCCAGCGGGCAAAGGGGTCCATGCTTGGAAGGTATCCGTACCGCGACTCGAGTAAGGAACGAAACCCAATGTCTTCCAAGCTGTCTCACAAGGCCTACATGATCGGTGCCGGCATCGGAAACCTCTCGGCTGCCGTCTATTTGATTCGAGACGGTGAGTGGAGCGGTGAGGACATCACCATCATGGGGCTGGACATGCATGGAGCGAACGACGGCGAATCTGCCGCTACCTTCCAGCACCAGTACGGTCATCGCGAGCTGGGCAACGACGCGGGCTTCATCAATCGTGGCGGTCGCATGCTCAACGAGGAGACCTATGAGAACCTCTGGGACGTGCTGAGTGTGGTTCCGTCGCTGGACAACCCGGGAAAATCGGTGACGGATGACATTCTCGATTTCGACCACGCGCATCCAACGCACGACGTCGCACGATTGATCGATCGCGACGGCATTCGCAACAAGGGTGAAAACGACTACAAGCACATGCAATTCGACAACAAGGATCGGTACTTGTTGACGAAGCTGATGACGATGCCGGAGTCGGACGAGGCAAAACTCGACGACATCAGTATCGAGCAGTGGTTCGAGGACACTCCGCACTTCTTCACCACCAACTTCTGGTACATGTGGGAGACCACATTTGCTTTCAAGCGGGTGAGTTCGGCGATGGAGCTGCGCCGGTACATGAACCGAATGATTCTCGAGTTCAGTCGCATTCAAACTCTTGCCGGTGTCACCAGATCCCCGTACAACCAGTACGAGAGCATCATCTTGCCGATGCGGGCCTTCCTCGAAGGCAAGGGCGTGAAGTTCGTCAACGAACTGAAGATCACGGAGTTCGTGTTCAAGGACACCCCGCTACGAGACGAGATCATCGTGACGGGACTCGATTACGAAAACGTCCGCACCGGTGAGAAGGGCCGAATCGACGTGGCGGAGGGCGATTTCGTCTTCGACACCAACGGCAGCATCACCGACAGTTCTTCGATCGGCGATCTGGATACCCCGATCGTCGAAGACATGAGATACGCACCGAGTGCGCTGCTGTGGAAGCAGGCCACCGAGCATTTCTACGATCTCGGGAATCCCGACAAGTTCTTCGGGGACCGGGCGCAGAGTGAGTGGACCAGCTTCACCGTCACCACTTCGTCACACGAGCTCATCAACGAGATTTCCCGAATCACCAAGCAGCTCCCCGGAAATGCGCTCAACACATTCGTGGACTCGAACGTGCTTCTCTCGATCGTGGTTCACCATCAGCCGCACTATCACGCGCAGAAGGAGAACGAAGGAGTCTTCTGGGGTTACTGTCTGTTCCCGCGCAAGGACGGCGACTACGTGAAGAAGCCGTTCATCGAGATGACCGGGCGGGAAATGCTGGAAGAGACGCTCGGACACCTCGAGGCGCTCGACGAGAGCGGTGCGCTCGCCGCGCGTCGACAAGAGATTATGGACAGCGTCGTGAATTCGATACCCAGCCATATGCCTTACGCCAGTGCGCTGTTCAATCGGCGCGCCGTCGGCGACCGGCCGCTGGTGGTGCCGAAGCACTCCAAGAACCTGGCGTTCATCAGTCAGTTCGCGGAGCTGCCGTTCGACATGGTGTTCACCGAGCAGTACTCGGTGCGCTGCGCTCAGGTAGCCGTCTACAAGTTCCTGGGGATTCCGGAAGACAAGCTCACCAAGATGCATCACTACGAGAAGGATCCGAAGGTCCTCGCCAAGGCCGCAGTGACGATGTTCCGCTGAGGGGTGCTCAGCGACCGTGCCGCTTCTCGTAGTCCTCGCGAGTGCGATCGGCACGGCGCTGGGCCTTCTCGTCGAGCAGTTCGGGATCGAGTCCGTGGCTCAGCAGGCGGTGACGGCGGTAGATCGTCCCGAGCGCCACGACGAAGTACGCGAGCGGGATGAGCAACAAGGCCATCATGGCCAAGGGAATCCAGATCGGTCCCGGGATCAAGAGGAACAGCAGAAGGATCAGCGTCGCCGGCACGGTGAAGCGGATGATGTAGCGGGCCTGGGCGCCCGGGCCGACCAGATCGTTCCGTACCCAGTCCTGATACCGGTCGGGGAGCGTCTTCCCCAGGAGGTATCCGCAGTACTGAGGAAAGTTCGGGCGAGTCTGTTCGGCCATGGCATCCAGGATAGTGCCTGGTACTGCCGCTTACACCGGTGCCTTGAACGTGCGTCGGTAGGCGCTCGGTGAAACGCCGAGGGCCTCGTTCATGTGTTGACGCATGGATGTCGCAGTCCCGAAGCCGGTTCGAGCAGCAATCGCATCGATCGACAGATCGGATTCCTCCAGTAGTTCCCGCGCCCGATCGACGCGTCTGCTGGTCAACCAGCGGTTCGGTGTGGTTCCGACTTCGTCGCGGAATCGACGGCTGAACGTGCGGACGCTCATGTTGGCGCGCGTCGCCAGGTCCGCCAGGGTGATCGGGTCGTCGAGATGTTCGAGGGCCCAGTGCCGAGCGTCGGCAGTCGATTCCGAAGGTTTGTCGGCCAGGGGGCGTCGGATGTACTGAGCTTGGCCACCGTCGCGCCACGGCGGTACGACGCAACGCCTCGCGACGGTGTTCGCCACTTCCATGCCGTGGTCACGCCTGACGATATGCAGGCAGAGGTCGACTCCCGACGCCACCCCGGCCGAGGTCAGGATGTGGCCTTCGTCGACGAACAGCACGTCGGGATCCACGTTCACCTTGGGATAGACACGCTGGAAATGGTCGGTGTTGCGCCAGTGCGTCGTGGCGCGGAGTCCGTCGAGCAAACCCGCCGCGGCGAGGATGTACGACCCGGTGCAGATCGAGACCAGCCGAGTGCCCGGCCGGATGTGTTGGAAAGCCGCGGCCAACTCGGGGGAGAGGTAGCCGTCTTCGTAGGCCGGACCCAACTCGTACGACGCGGGTATGACGACGGTGTCGGCGGTGGCGAGCAACTCGCTCCCGTGGTCGACCGAGATGCTGAAGTCTGCGTCGGTCTGCACGGGATTGCCGTCGACGGTGCACGTCAGGATCTCGTACAGCGGCCGATCCTCGACGTCGAGGGCACGTCCGAAGATGCGCGCCGGGATGCCGAGTTCGAAGGGAATGACTCCATTCAGAGCCAGTACGACGACGCGATGCGGACCAGACATGGCTTGATTCTTTCATATATTGGCAATCCGGCCACTGTTCTCGATCGAATCCGAACTGCAGAATTCTCTCTGTGACTTCTGAGACCGCTCTCCCCGAATCAGGCCAACAGCAGGTGAGCCCGCCGCGCTTTCACCGCGCCTGGTCCGTCGCGATCGTGGCGTTCCTGGCGTTGGTCGGTGCGGCGAGCTTCCGCGCTGCCCCATCGGTGCTGATCGATCCGCTGCACGAAGATTTCGGGTGGTCGCGCGCCAGCATCTCGGCGGCCGTCTCGGTCAACCTGATTCTGTACGGGTTGACCTCGCCGTTCGCTGCTGCCTTGATGGAGAGGTTCGGTATCCGGGCGGTCGTCACCTCGGCGTTGGCGCTCATCTCGCTCGGCAGTGGTCTCACCATCTTCATGACCTCGAGTTGGCAGCTCATTCTGCTGTGGGGTGTCTTCGTCGGTCTCGGTACCGGTTCGATGGCGCTGGCGTTTGTCGCCACCGTCGTCGATCGCTGGTTCGTCGAGAAGCGTGGTCTCGTGACCGGCATCCTGACGGCCGGTGGTGCTGCCGGTCAGCTGGTGTTCCTCCCGGTCCTGGCGAAGATCGCCGAAACGTACGACTGGAAGAGCGTCGCCTTCACAGTTTCGTTTGCCGCACTGGCCGTTGTGCCGTTCGTTCTGCTGTTCCTGCGTAACTATCCGTCAGACGTGGGTACGACGCCTTACGGCGCGCCCGCCGATTACGCCCCACCAGCCAAGCCTGTCTACCAGCGCGGCGGTGCCGGAGGCCGGGCGATCTCGGTGCTGGTGATGGCGTCGAAGACCAAGGTGTTCTGGCTTCTCGCCGGTACCTTTGCGATCTGCGGCGCGAGCACCAACGGCCTGATCGGCACGCACTTCGTCCCGGCGTCGCACGACCACGGAATGCCGATCACGACTGCCGCGTCCCTGTTGGCGTTGATCGGAATCCTCGACATGGTCGGCACCATTGCTTCGGGTTGGTTCACCGACCGGATGGACTCGCGAAAACTTCTCGGCATCTACTACCTGTTCCGCGGAATCTCGCTGCTCTTTCTGCCGTTATTGCTCGCCAACACTGTGAATCCACCGATGATCGCGTTTGTCATCTTCTACGGGCTCGATTGGGTGGCGACGGTTCCGCCGACCGTCGCGCTGTGCCGTCAACACTTCGGCGCCGACGCCCCCATCGTGTTCGGTTGGGTGCTGGCATCGCACCAGATCGGTGCGGGTCTGGTGGCCTTCTTGGCCGGTCTCGTTCGTGATCAGATCGGCTCGTACGACGCTGCCTTCTTGGTGGCCGGCGCGCTCTGCGCGATCGCTGCAGTCATGTCGTTGTTGATCGCAAAACGTCCGAAAGAGGCAGTATTGGTTGACTCTGTCTGATTCGGCACTGTGATCGGTACCACCGACGGGGTAAGTTGTGTGTAACTCCAAGAACTACTCACCAGTAGGGGTACTGAAATGCCTGCTCCGTCCGCTGCGACCTTCTCGCGGCTCGCCGATCTGATCGCCATCGACAATGTTGCCGATCGCCCGACGAAGTCCATCACCGAGGTGTTCACCGGCAAGGAGCTGGCGATCATCCCCGTCGGCACCGCCGACGACGCACTTGCGGCCATCGCCCGTGCCCGCGTCGCCCAGAAGGAATGGGCCAAGCGCTCCGTCCTCGATCGGGCCGCCGTCTTCCACCGCTACCGCGATCTCATCCTCGAGAACCGCGACGCCCTCATGGACATGGCTCAGGCCGAGACCGGAAAGTCGCGTACCGCAGCTCAGGAAGAAGTCCTCGACATCTCGATGACGTCGCGGCACTACGCACGTGTGGCTCCGAAGCTGCTGCGTCCGCGTCGCGTCTCCGGCATGCTCCCGGGCCTGACGAAGACCGTCGTCCGCTACCAGCCCAAGGGTGTCGTCGGCGTCATCTCGCCGTGGAACTACCCGATGACGCTGGCCGTGTCCGACGCCATCGCCGCGCTGCTCGCCGGTAACGCCGTTGTCCTCAAGCCGGACAGCCAGACACCGTACTGCGCGCTCGCCTGCGTCGAACTGCTCTACAAGGCGGGTCTGCCTCGCGACCTCTTCGCCGTGGTTCCCGGGCCGGGCTCCGTCGTCGGCACCGCCCTGGTCGAGAACACCGATTACCTCATGTTCACCGGTTCCACCGCGACCGGTCAGCTCCTCGCCGAGCAGGCCGGCCGTCGACTGATCGGCTTCTCCGCCGAACTCGGTGGCAAGAACCCGATGATCGTTGCCGCCGGCGCAGACCTGCGCGAGGTCACCGACGCCGCTGTGCGTGCGTGCTTCTCCAACTCCGGTCAGCTGTGCATCTCCATCGAGCGCATCTACGTCGAAGAGTCCATCGCACCCGAGTTCATCCGCATGTTCGGTGACCGCGTCAAGAAGATGAACCTCGCCGCCGGATACGAATTCGGAATCGAGATGGGCAGCCTCGTCTCCGAGGCGCAGGTCAAGGCAATCTCCGCTCATGTCGATGACGCAGTGGTCAAGGGCGCCACCGTCATTGCCGGTGGCAAGGCTCGGCCGGACATCGGACCGCTGTTCTACGAGCCCACCCTGCTCACCGGGGTTCCCGAAGACGCCGAGTGCTACCGCGACGAGACCTTCGGGCCGCTCGTCTCGATTTACCCCGTCAAGGACGTCGAAGAGGCCATCGCTGCGGCCAACGACACCGAGTACGGCCTCAACGCCAGTGTGTGGGCGGGAAGCAAGGCTGCCGGTGAAGCCATCGCAGCGCGCATCCACGCCGGCACCGTCAACGTCGACGAGGGTTACGCACCGACCTGGGGCAGCACCGCAGCACCGATGGGCGGTATGGGTGTCTCGGGCGTCGGTCGTCGTCACGGCGCCGAGGGGCTGATCAAGTACACCGAACCGCAGACCGTTGCCACCACTCGCGTCATGAATCTCGGTGGACCGCGCGGACTTCCGGCCAAGGTGTGGGCAAAGCTCATGCCTCACGCCATCAAGATCATGTCCTGGGTTCCGGGCCGGTAACGGGTGGAAACCGCCAGCGCGTACATCGAGGCAACGCCAGTATCGGTGTGGAAGGTTGTCAGCGACATCGAAGGTATGGGTCGCTTCAGTCCTGAAAATACCGGTGGAACATGGACTTCCGGAACTCCGGGCACTGTGGGTGCAAAGTTCAAGGGCACCAACAAGCATGGTCTGATTCGGTGGAGCACGCACTGCACGGTGGTCGACGTGGTCGACTGCCGGAGGTTCTCCTTCGAATCGGACGAGCCGAAAGCGCGGTGGACCTATGTGCTCGAGCCTTCGGGAACGGGCACCGTGCTTACCGAGACTCGTGAGATCTATGCGACGCCAGCGCTTTACGTGCGCATGATGTCGGGTAGCGGCCTACTCGGTCGGGGTCGAGATCAGCTGATGCAGACCGGAATGGAAACCACCCTGGCGCGCATCAAGGCGTTTCTGGAGAGCTAGAAACTGACACAAGTGGGGCTGCACTCGATTCGAGTGCGGCCCCACTTCTGTTGTTGGAGATCTAGTTTGCAGTGCTGATGAGCGCAGCGTCGATGAGCGCGGTGTAGACACGCTCCGGTTCTTCGGCGATGCGATTGAGTACGTACAGCCACCACTGTGTTCCGAAGATGACGTATTCGCGTGTGGTGAAGCCCGCTCCTCGGAGTGCGTCCAGTTGCTCGGTGCCGAGGCCGAGCAGCATCTCGAACTCGACGTGCTCGCCTCTGAGCTTCGAATCATGTTCGGCGCGTAGTGCTTCGAGGATGTCGCGGTCATGTGTCGCGATGGAGACCTGGTGACCCGAGTCGACGATTCGGGCTGCGTAGTCGAGATACGCGCTGCGCAGTTCGGCACTACCGCGTGGGTAGGCGACGGACTCGGCTTCGAGGAAGGCGCCCTTCACGAGACGGATGCGGCCGGGTCGGTCCAGCAGAGCGGCGAGATCCTTTGCCGTGCGGTGCAGTCGGGCCTGAACGGTGATCCCCACGTGAGTGAAGCGCTCGGCCAGTCGCGCGTGCATGTCGAGGACCAGGTCGGTGCGATCGGACGCTTCGGCGGAGATGATCAGCTCGGCACCGGCGCGTTCCGTGGCCTCGGCCAGGCGCACGACATTGCGAAAGCACTGCTCCGGATCGATCACCAAGCCGATGTGCGAGAGGTCGAACGACACGGTGCTCTCGACACCCGACGTGCCGATTCGTTCCGCGAGTTCCACGAAAACATCGGTTTCGGCGTTCGCGAGCTCGGGATCCCGGACGCTTTCCCCGGTGTATTCGATGCTCGCCTTGTGTCCTCGCGCGAAGATCGAGGGGAGGCGGTCGAAAGCGTCGTCGATGGTTTCGCCGCCGATGTAGCGAGCGGCGACTTTCCGTGCGAGTGCTGCAGTCGCAGCGTTCGCCATGGTGCGTTCTTTCAGGGATTCGTCGAGTGCGAGGCGGCGTAGGACGTCTGCGGCCTGGGCTTGTAGATCCGTGTTCACGGCTTCAGCGTATCCGGACGAGGGTGCGGGAATTATTCTCCAGACCCTTGCGTTCGATCTATTGTCGATATATCGTCGATACGTCAAACAAACACAGACAGTCCAGGAGGACAACATGTACGCCCCACACAACAACCCAGAAATGCAAGAACGTCGCGAGCATGGCCGCCGAGGCCCGCATCGTGGACACGGTTTCCGTCGAGGATTCGAGGGCGAGCGCCCCGAGGGTCGCTTCGAAGACCGAGCAGAAGGACGCCCCGAAGGCCGACGCGGTCGGCCCGACCAGCGCGGATTCGGTCGACCTGACCAGCGCGGACACGGTCGGCCGGGTTTCGGTGAAGCCGGCGCAGCGCTCCGTCCCGCGATGGGCCTACTCCGAGGTGCCGCTGTCGCGGTAGCCGCAGGTGGGACCGCTGAGCAGGTAGCCAAGGCCGAGGCAATTCTCGCCGAGGCACGCCGAGCACTGTTCGAGATGCTGGCGGAAAAGTCGGCTGACGCGCAGCAGGCTCACACAGAATCTACCGACACGCTGCCGGCAGAGTGATCACGGCGCTCAGGCGCCGACGGTGACTTCCTCGCTGTTCATGCCGGAAACGTGGCCGTCGGCGCCCTCTCGCCAGTACCCGACAACATTGTGCTTGTCGCGAGCAATTCCTCGAACTTCCCTCAGGTGCTTGCGAATACGACGGCTGGTTGCGCTTTCGCACGCCACCCACGCGTAGACGTCGGCCGTTTCGGATTCGGGAAACTCGACCTTCTCCACAGCTTCGAACAGCGCGCTCGGCGCCTTTCCGAGGCCACTCCCCACGAGCCACGTGTACGTGACGTCGCCGCGAGTGACAAATTCCTGTCGATCCTCTTCGGTTTCGACCTCGATGATCGCCTGTGCGACATCGCCTTCACGAAGTTCTTCGACAATCCTGCCCAGTCCGGGGAGACCCGTGGCGTCTGCGACCAGCAGCTGCCAGCGAGGACCCGCCGGTGCTTGGTAGTGGGACCGCGAACTGTCCGACCAGAAGACGCCTAGTAGGTGACCTGGTTCGGCCCGCAGGGCCCAATCCGCTGCAATACCGCCAGGGTGCACGACGAAGTCGATGTCCAGACGTCGGCCGCCGTCGTGCACCTTGCGCACGGTGTAGTGCCGCCACGGTGGCTCGGTTCCGAGATCGGCCTTGCCGTAGTCGGGATTGTTGAAGTAGTCGTATTCTGCTTCTGTTTCACCGGGTTTCGGGAACGCGAGGTCGATGCGCTCGTCGCCTTGTCCGCCGGTCGGCCAGTGCCAGTCGCCTTCTGCCTCGATGCTGATTCGCCGCATGTGCGGGGTCAGGGACGTGACGGTGACAACGCGGGCGGGTTCGCAGAAAGACATGCCTCGACCCTATGGGTCCGGCGTGTCGAAGTGGAGACAGATGCTGTCGCAAGACGGACATCGAGCGCAGCCGAAAAGGCCAGCGTATGCCCCGGGGCATGATTCTTCCCCGGTGCACACGCTGGCCTTTTCAGTTATGTCGGTTCACGCCGCTGTCGGTGGGCTGTTCCCGCCGATCGGCTGTTGATACGGATCGATCGACATGGGTGGGTAGAACACTGTTTTTCGGTCGGGGCCGATCTCCACCCGCCACTCCGTGTGGTGCAGCGTCTGGTGGTGATGACCGCACAACAAGATCAGATTGTCGAGATCTGTCGGGCCGCCATCGTTCCAGTGAACAATATGGTGGGCATCGCACCACCCGGATGGTGTTCCGCACCCCGGAAACGCGCACCCACCATCGCGAACCGCCAACGCCCGCCGCTGCGGAACTGTCGCCGTTCTCGCTTCCTTGCCGCAGTCGAGCGGAACACCATTCTCGTCCAACAAAATCCGCGTCACGGTGCAGTCGCAGGCGAGCATCCGGGCGGTGTCGATGCTGATCGGGCCCACCCAATCCGTCCACGCGAACCC
Organism: Rhodococcus sp. MPR-R1B; assembly: GCF_058793255.1. Taxonomy (NCBI): domain Bacteria; kingdom Bacillati; phylum Actinomycetota; class Actinomycetes; order Mycobacteriales; family Nocardiaceae; genus Rhodococcus; species Rhodococcus sp. MPR-R1B. Next base: position 270,883 of record NZ_JBXAFO010000007.1, on the reverse strand, counting down.
GAGTTCCTGAGTGGACGGCAGCAAGTCCTTCAAGGACTGCAGATCTGTCATGTCTTTCGCGGACGCGGTCACCGTGATGTGTGGTTTCACTCCGCCTTCGATCGGACCCAACCCCGCCCGCTCATACCGGCGCAACAATTCGCAGAACCCGTCCGCCCGCCGCAGCGCCGGAGTACGCGTGTCCTTCACGCCGTCCTTCTCCGGCGTCGGAGCCGACAGACTCGACAACAACGTGAGCAGACGCGCCCCGTTCACCGCATCCAAATCACCCTTCACCGACACCCGCCCGTACAAGCCTTTCGAGGCGTAGAACTCGTTACGCTCCGAATCCTCACCCACCGGAACCCCGTCCTCACGCTTGCCGTACTGCTTCTCGATCCGCCGGATCGCCGCCCGCACCGCATCACAATCCGCGATGTTCTTCGACGCCAGGCCAAGCAAGATCCCGCGGGCCTTGTCCACATCCGCCAGGGTCATGTTCTTGGGCGGATGCTGACAAAACGACGCCACCTGACGGGCTTTCAACGCATCCACGTCACCGCGATGAAACGCATCGCCCACAACGGGTTCGAGCATCAACAACCGCGCCAACCCGACCAGCAGACTGCACTCACCGATCTCCAGATTCGTCGAACCATGCAACCACTGCGCGATCGCCCGAAAACCCTTCCCACCGAGAACCTCCCGGGAAAACATCTCCACGATCAGCAACACCATCCGCGACTGCAACTCGTGCCGGACACGCACCAGATCCAGAACCTCACCCTTGAGGTCCTCGCCATCCAGTTGCCACGCATCCCGACTGTCCATGCTCAAAGTTTAATCGAACAAAGTTTCGAACACAAGAGAATCGCAGGCGAAAATTGCTGCTGTCCAGCTACTTTCGACAATTCGGGCAAATGTCAGATCGAACCCAGCTCCCGCGCACGAGCTACCGCCGACGTCCGCGACTTCACTCCCAACTTGCCGAAGATGTGAACCAGGTGCGACTTGACCGTGGTCTCACTCAGGAACAGTTCTTTGCCGATCTCTCGGTTGGAGCGACCCGCCGCTACCAACTTCAGAACTTCGATTTCCCTTGGGCTGAGGCTGGTTTCGGGTTTGCGTACCCGAGTCATGAGCTTCGACGCGATGGCGGGGGAGAGAACGCTGTCCCCGCTCGCAGCGGCGCGGACGGCTGACAGCAACTCGACCGGTGGTGTGTCCTTGAGTAGGTACCCGCTGGCCCCGGCCTCGACAGCGCTCAAGATGTCTGCATCCGTGTCGTAGTTGGTCACGACGAGTACGTGCGGCGGATTCGGCAGCGCGCACACCGCGCGGGTGGCGTCGACGCCCGTCTTGCCGGGGCCGAATCGCAGGTCCATGAGCACGAGGTCGACCGGCGTGGTGGCGCAGAAGGCTATGGCTTCCTCGGCGGTGCCCGCTTCGCCGACTACCTCGATGTCGGCTTCGCTTTCGAGCAGCGCTCGTAGCCCGGCGCGCACGATCGCGTGATCGTCGGCGAGCAGCAGGCGGATCACGGTTCGCCGACTTCGAGAGGAAACGTCACTGCGACGGCCGTGTGTCCCGGCTCGGACTCGATTGAGAAAGTCCCGCCCTGCAGTTCGACGCGTCGGCGAATTGCATTGAGGCCGAAAGATTCCGCCGGGCCACGTTCGAGAACTGCCACGTCGAAGCCGCGACCGTTGTCGACCACGTCGAGGCTGACGGTGTCATCGGAATAGGTCAGTGTCACAGCCATTCTGGTTGCATCCGCATGGCGGAGAACATTGGACACCGCGCCCTGAGCGATGCGTACCAATGTTGCTTCGAGGGGCATCGGCAGCCGCACTGCCTCGCCTTCGACCACGGAGCGCGCTTCCAGTTCAGGACTGCTCGCGCGTTCGCAGATTCGACGAAGCGCGTCGGCGAGCGACTGACCGTCCAAGGCCGCGGGCGTCAATTCGGCTATGAGTTGGCGGGTTTCGGCAAGACTGTCCGCGGCAGTTTCCCGTGCGAGGCTGATCTGACGGATGGCCGGGCTGTCCGGATCGGCGCGTTCGGCAGCGTGAAGGAGCATCTGGATGCTCGAAAGTCCCTGGGCCACGGTGTCGTGAATCTCGGCGGCGAGTCTTTCACGTTCCGCGAATTTTCCGGCATCGCGAGACGTCGACGCCAATTCTTCACGAGTATTCATCAACTCGTCGATGAGACGACCGCGCTCGGCTGCCTCGCGGTACAGCGCTTGATATCCGAGGCCGATTGCAACCGCTACGGCAGCGCCGATGATCGGGCCGACGGCGCCGGCAATCGTCCATCCACGATGCAGGCCGGTGCCGACCACGGCGACAGCCGTTGCCGCGGTGACGGCGAGAAGACTCCAGGGGCGTCGCAGAATATGGAGATAGAGGAAGAAGAGTCCGAACGCGAGGTAGGCGGCGTCGGCGGATACCGCCATCGTCGCGATCCAGACGAGGGTCAGCACGGCCAGCCACCAGCGGGCAGCGTTGCCGCGCAGCCTTTTGGCGACCCCGAAAAGATAGACGGCAACGAAGATCACGGCCAACGCGATGATTGTTGCGGTCAGGTCGGATTCGTCGATCAGCGCTCGAAGAAACACCACACCGGCCAGCGCCATGACAAGGACATGCAGGCCCAGTTGTAGGCCGGCGAAGACAGGCGTGAGCGGAGATCGGTGCATCTCGCCCAGCTTAGCGAGGTTCGGGCCTGGTTCATCCATCAAAAGTTGTAAACCGGGATGGTTCTTTCGAGCGCTGGAATGTCGATCCGAGGTGCGATGGAAAGAGTCTGCATCTGCGAGAGCGTAGAGGCAAGCACAGGAAAGGAATTCACAGTGTTTGTCGCAATGAGGGACTTACGGGCAGCGCGAGGTCGTTTCGCGCTGATCTCCGTCGTGGTTCTGTTGGTTGCACTTCTGGTCAGTTTTCTCAGCGGGTTGACTGCAGGACTTCGCCATCAGAACGTGTCGGCCATCGAGGCCATGAATGCCGACACGGTGGTGTTCGCCGACACCGGAGCCGGGGCGTCGTTCGACGAGTCGGCGCTCACGCAGGACCAGGTCAACGCTTGGACCTCCACGTCGAAGGACGTCGATCCCATCGGAATCGGTCGCGGGAAAGCGGGATTGGCCGACGGAAATCAGAAGTCGGTGGCCCTGTTCGGCGCTGATGGCGGTTTCGGTGACGTGACGCCGTCGGCGTCAGGCACTGTGGTGTTGAGCGAAGGTGCCGCCCGCGAACTGGGGGCGGGCGCCGGCGATCAGGTGAGCGTCGGTACGAAGCAGTTCACCGTCAGCGCCGTTCGCGGTGACGACTGGTACAGCCATTCGCCCGTCGTCTGGATGACGCTCGACGACTGGCAGGCGGCCAATCCACGCGGCGGAGTTGCGACAGTACTGGCTGTCACCGGAGCCTCTGACGCTTCCGCAACGGACAAGGCGGCTGCGACGACGTCGACGACGGTCAGCGGTTCGCTCGACGCGATCGGTTCGTACAAGTCGGAGAACGGGTCGTTGACGTTGATGACGCTCATGTTGTTCGCGATCTCAGCCCTGGTGATCGGTGCGTTCTTCACGGTGTGGACGATCCAGCGAACTCCGGACATCGCGACGCTGAAAGCGCTCGGTGCGACTACCGGTTCGCTGGTGCGCGACGCACTGGGTCAGGCGCTCATCGTTCTGATTGCCGGTGTCACCGTCGGAATCGGGCTGACGGCCGTGGCCGGATCGCTGATCGGTGACGCCATGCCGTTTGTCCTGGACGCATCCACCACCGTCGTACCTGCCGTGGCATTGATCGGGCTCGGTCTGCTCGGCGCGGCCTTTGCACTTCGATTCCTCTCGACCACCGATCCACTCACAGCATTGGGGAGCGCACGATGACCATGACAACCGGCACCACAGTTCTCGACATCCAGAACGTCGATCTGACGTTTCCCGATGGGCAATCGCGGGTGACGGCGCTGGACGACGTGTCTCTGCGACTGCACCGCGGCGAGATCGCCGCGATCACCGGGCCTTCGGGTTCGGGTAAGTCCAGCCTGTTGGCGGTGGCGTCGACGCTGATCCGTCCGGATTCCGGGCACGTCTATCTCCGGACGCCGGAAGGCAGCACCGACATCGCTGCGCTGAGTCGGCGGGCGGCGTCGGAGCTGCGACGCTCGTCGATCGGCATCGTCTTCCAACAGTCGAACCTCGTGTCTTCGCTGACTGCACTGGAGCAGCTCGAGGTGATGGCGCATCTGGGGCAGTCCGTGTTCACGTCACGGGCCCGTCGCAAGGCCGTGAAATCAAAAGCGATGGATTTGCTGGACGCTGTCGGGCTCGCGGATCAGAGCGGAAAACGGCCGTCCCAGCTGTCGGGAGGGCAGCGACAGCGCGTCAATCTCGCGCGAGCATTGATGAACGATCCGCAGCTTCTCGTGGTCGACGAGCCCACGAGTGCGCTCGATCAGGAGCGCGGTGCCGCTGTCATGGATCTGATCATCGGGGTGGTGCGGGAACGCGAGGCGGCAACCCTTCTCGTGACACACGACCGAAGTCACCTGTCTCGGATGGATACTGTCTATCGTGTTGTTGACGGTTCCTTGGCGGAGGATCAGGAGGCGCTCGCGGCGTGACTCAGGCGGGCACGATTCGGGCATTCGTCACTGCATCCGGGCGGGAAGTCAACCCGCGATTTGCTGGGCAGTTAGACTGTTGTCGACTCGGGCAACTTGAGAGGACGTGTTATGGAACGCCGCCGCAACGTTGCGCAGCCGCCACAATCGCCGATTGCGGATCTGGAGCAGATGCCTGCCCTGATTCTCCTCGACAGGCTTCCGGTGCCGGTCATGGCCGTTCACCGCGATGGCAGCATCGTTTTTGCCAACCCGTCTTTCGCTGACATGCTGGGATATCCCAAGAAGGCCGTCTCGGCGTTGCGTTTGCAGGACATCCTCTACGACAAGGATGCCGACGACGTCAGTGCAGAGCAGGCCCATCGTGAACTGAGTTCCGAGCCGGGCTCGGTCAAGGAGTTCGTGCACTCCGACTCCACGTTGGTGCGCGCGACGGTCAGCCAGTCTCTGCTCCGACGGGACGACGACACGATCACCCTTGCCGTCCTCCACGATCTGACGGAGCGCCTGTGGAACAACCCACGGCACATCGACGACAAGCCCACCAAGTAATCCCAGCTACTTCCGGGATTTGACGGTTCGGTCCAGGCCGAGGGTGGCGGCAAGGGTGTTGACCACCCATTCTTCGTACTGTTGGCCGGTCCAACCCGCGCCGACCACGAGGTCTGTATAGGTCTCGGGACTGAGCAGCGTGAGTGCGACGTTCACAGCTGTTTCGAGGTCGACGGTTGGCGCTTTTTCGACGATGCCGACCATCAGATGTTCCTGCACAGTGCGTCGCTGAGTGCGGTTGATTTGCCACAGACGGGCGGCGTCCTCGTCGGCGGAAGCGGCGGCCCGCAGTGCCAGGAGGATATCTGCGGTGCGTTCCAGAATGAGCCGTCCGTGGTGAACCTGAATCCGGAGTTGCCCGAGTGGATGTGGGGCGCCGAGTGCTGCCGCCACCCACGGACGGTCGAGAGTTGCCGTCTTTTCCTCGTCGCCCGCAACGGCCACGTCGAGCAGTGCTGACAGCACGCTCGGCTTGTTGCCGAACACGAAATAGACACTCTGCACCGACACGCCCGCCGCCGCGGCAAGCTGCTTGATCGTGGCGGCCGCGTAGCCGGGATCGACAAAAACCTCACGCGCTGCCTCGATGATCTTGCGCCGCGCCGACGTGTCTTCCCGAAGAACCTCAGTCATGATTAGAGTCTAACTCTAGAGTCGAACTCTAGCGACTCGGGAGGCGAAGTAATGACGAAGGTTCTTGTACTCGGTGGCTACGGTGCCGTCGGGATTCCCCTGATGAAACAACTCGCGAAGGTCCCCGAAATCTCCGCGTACTCCGCCGGCCGTGACCCTGCCCGCGCGGACGTCGTCGTTGATCTTAAAGAACCAGGCGCGTATTCGACTGTGGTTCGAGACTTCGATGTCGTGGTGAATGCCTCGGGTTTCGAGGATGTTCGCCTGGCCGACGAAGCGGTACGCGGTGGGGCGGCATTCGTCGACGTCACGGCGACCTCGAACTACTGCGAAGAACTGGAAGCGGTCGACGGACCCGTCCTGATGGGCGTCGGATTGGCGCCGGGATTGACCAGTGTCCTTGCCGCCGAGGCGCATCGACTCGGCGGGGGACCCGTGGACATCGTGATCGGCCTCGGCGGCGGAGAACTACACGGACCGGCCGCGACGGCGTGGACGTACGGAATGTTGGGCACGAGGTTTCCTGATCCCGACGGACGATCGATTCGCAACTACACCGGGATGAAGACGTTTCGAATACCGGCCGATGCGACCGGCTACCGCACCGGTCCTGCTGTGCGGGCCGACTTTTCGGACCAGCATGCGTTGACGCGAGACCTCGGTGTTCCGGTCAGGACGTACCTGCGATTGGACACGTCCACCGCGACGCTCGGACTTGCGGCCATGACGTGGGCACCCGCGCTACAGAAGGTCGTGCCGAAGAAGCTGTGGGGCTCGGATCGTTGGGTAGCGATGGCCCGAGCGGATACCGGCCCGGCGCTGTGGGTTTCGGGGCGTAGCCAGTCGGTCGCGACGGCAGCTATCGCCGCGCGCGCCGTGCAGGTGATTCGGGATGCCGCGATCTCGAAGCCGACGTGGTTCCACGCGGTGGAAACCACCGAGTCGTTGCAAGCGGCGGTTCCCGAACTGTCAGTGCGGCAATGGGATGGTGCGAGCCGATCGTCCGGCAAGACTGTCCACTAGTCGGGGCGAGCCGAGAAACGGCAATCCGGCGGCCGCATTGGTGAGACAACCGGGTACGACGACGCGGACGACGTGCAGGCCGGCGTGGAGAACATCAGTTGTGGTGAGATCGACCCATGCCGGCCGGAAACCGGCTGCCGTCAGAGCGCTTTCGGTGCCGGCGGCTGATGTCAGAGAGTCGAGTCCCACCTCGCCGACGACGGCACCGACCAGCTCACTCTCGAATCGTGCTTGGATCTCCGGGTCCAGGTGAAGTTGCAAGTGGCATCCGTAGTCCATCACGTCGGCAAAATCCGATCGGTAGGCGCCTGCATAGCTTCGGTCAGCTCGCCAAGGCGCAAGCGGACTGGTCGGGGAGGCCGCGGCTCGACCGATGCCGCTCTGCGGGTTGTCGTAGTCGGCGGAAAGCAGCTGCAGCTGAAGCGCTTCGCCGAGTGACTTGAACGCAGCGGTCTGGGCGTCTTCGTGGCAAGCGGTACCCATGGTCGAGTATCCGGTCAGTCGGTCGCAAACCAGGGCGCCCAGGACGGGGATCTCAAAATCACTCTCGAATGAAATCCACCTGGTCGAGAGGCTGTCGTGATTGCCCAGTCGAAGAAGCGCCTCGGGCATGCCGGTGACGACCCGAACACCACGCCGCCCGGTCCAGGACAGCGTCATCGCGTCTCGTTCGACTATCTCGCGCAAGGCATTGTCGATTGCGAACTTCACCGAGGGTCCGGCGGCGAGACCCGCCTGAGCTACCGGAGAGATCGCCGGACCCGTCCGGGCGACGAAATGAGGATACGAACCCCAGACGAGTTCGGCCGGTACCCAGATATCCGAACCCGTGATCAGGTCGGCTCCGCGAGTCCAGTCCATCTCCAGATCGTCGGTTGGTTCGACGAACGGGAACTGTGGCCGCGCGTACTGGGCGGCGTCGAAACGCGCGAGTTGTGACAGGTCGATGCTTGCTCCGATCAAGGCATCGGCCGACCCGCGGACGATCGGTTTGGCGACGATGTTGCCGCAATATCGTTCCACCGCTTCGCCTATCGCAGCTGCGGTAGGCCGTGCACGGTTGCCCAGATCGAAGCAATATCCGGCGCCGGCCGAGTCACTGGACCAGGGTGAAAAGCGTGCTGAATCACTGACATACGAGTGAATCAGCTTGAACTCGGGCGGAAAGTGCTGGGGAACAACGGCGTCGACCAGCTCTCGAATGATCCCAGTTCGGCGGTCGACGAGCGAAGATGTCATGCGAGGGGGACCGGCAGATGCAGATGGGTGGTCGATGCGCTGGTCAATCTGCTACCTCCAAGAAGGGGAAAGGCTGCCGGGGCGTTGTTGTACAGGCCCGGAGTCAGGACGCGGACGACGTGCAACCCGGCAATCGAGATGTCGCCGGTGGTGAGATCGACGGAAATCGGCTGGTGTCCCCGTGACGTCAGAAACGCTACGAGAGAAGCCAGATCCAACGGCGCTTCGTCGGGAATCTTTGATACCGAAAGTGTTTCGGTGTAGTCGAAGAGATGTTCCTCTGCGGCCAGAGCCATCGTGGGATCAAGATAAAGTTGGGCGACGGTCGGCAGATCGACGACGTCTTTCCATTGCGGATCGAACTCGTTCCGGTAACGACGGTCGGCCCGAAAGGGTTTGTACAGGTGCGCCGGCAGCGTTCCGTCCGCCACGCTGCGCCAGGTCGGCCCGTCGGGGTCGGCGAGGTCGATCGTGATGGCAAGTACGGCATACGCCTCGACAAGCGCCTTCGAGACTGCCGCCTCCACCGTCGGTCGACAAGCTGTGCCCAGCGCGACCAGTCCACGTCGGTCATCGCGGATCCACGCTGCGGCGACGGGAATGCCGAAGGGGGAGGGAAGCAGCAGCACTCGAACGCTCCGGGTCTGGCTCTCCAGATCCCCGAGTTGGCGGTGCGCAGGCAACCGCTCCCAGTCGGAAAGCTCGATCGCCGGCTGTGACCGGTCCCCGCACCACCACAGCGCGGTGGCATCGCGTTCGAGAAGTTCCAGCAGAGCTGACATCTCGGCCTCGTCGCGTGAGCGTCCCGCTGCGATTCCGGCGTACTGCAACGACGCGATCGGTGGCTCGCAGCGACGGGTGCCTGTGTAGTACCCGAGATAAGTCAGGGCCGCAGGCACGTAGGTGGGCACCTTTTCGTCCATGGTGTGACCCAATGCCCAGCGAATGTTCAGATCAGAGGTGAAGGGAACAAAGGGGAATCCGGGAAGGCGGTACTGATCCTCGCTGTACAACGCAAATTCAGCGGGATCGACGACCCGTGAGCCGGCCAGTTCCAGCGCTGACGCACTGCTGCGGACCAGATCCTCGGGGACCACGTTGCCGCAATATCTTTCGACGGCCTCACCGGTTGCCGCCCCGCGAGCTGCTGCATCGTCGCGTATCGAAGCCCCGAATCCGTAAGGGTCCGCGCGAAACAGCGAACCGCTGCCGCCGACGTTTCTGGTGTCGGCCACCCTCGCGGCCCAACCGACCCAGCCTGTCGGCATGTCCGAGCGAATGTGTGGTTCCAGTGAGGTCAGCACGCCGCTCCGGTCGTCGACCAGCAAGTCATCCACCGGCAGTTCCTCCGCGTATCGGCAGGGTCAACGACCCGGAAAATGATTGGTGCAGTGCGGTACTGCGTGTTCCTCGATAGCGATCACCGTCTCCGAGATTGCGTGCGAGTCGTGGGAAGTCCGAGCCGGCGATCCGCAGCGTCAAGACATCACCCGCGCGCACAGTGTGCAACACGGGATCCAGATCGATTGTCACCATCGTCGGCTGCAGGCTGACACCCGCGCCCCGTGCGATCGATCTGGTAACTCCAGCGGGATCGACGACGCTCAGTTCGGCGATCCAATCGGCTTCGCCCTCGGGTGAATACACTTTCAGCTCCACCGATGGTGTTCCGGAGAGTACGGAGTCGTGCTTGATATCGAAAGTCCAGAAAACACAGTCGTTTCGGTCCCGTGAGGCGTCATACAGGAAGCTGCAGGCCGCATCCTTCCGATCTGGTTCGAGATGAACGCGATTCGCACCCGTGACAAACGGTTCGGTCGACCATTCGCCGACACCCCGGTCGAATACCCGATTGATGGTCAGGGGCCGCGCAGCGAATACCGATTCCATCCACTCGACCTGAAGGCGGCCGAAACTTGTCTCGCCGACCATTCCAGGGCGGAGGTCGTGCGCCCAGGGGCCCACGATCAAACTCTGCGGCCCGCGCCCAACGGACGTGAAGTGCCGCAGTGTCTCCCGAATCATCGCATCGTCCCAACCGCCGATGTGCAGCCCGGCGATGTCGAGTTCGGAGAGTTCGTCCGCGGACACCAGATCATCGCCACCGAAGTCTTCGCGTTTACGAGCGCGAAGGATCGGCGTCAACCAGCCCGGTGAATCGGAGGTCAGGCCGACCTCCTCGATCATCGACTGCACCGGGAGATGTTCCAGCAAAGACGAATCCGAACGCATCAGTTCAGGGATGAAACCCTCACGAGAGGAAGACGAATCTCCGTGCTCGCCCCACCACGCCAGATGCTCGGCGAGGAGAAGTATCCCCGAGGGATCACGTTTGACGCGGTCGCTTCCGATGGTCGGCACCTTGGAGACGACGCCGTCTACACGAAATGACCGATCGGCGCTGTTGGTCTCGGCAGCAAATGCCCAGGCGGTTCCGGCCGCATACGAAGCCCCGCTTGCGATGACGCACTCCGGTGTCCACGGCTGATCCTGCAGCCACTCGGCAAGGGCGGCGCTGTCCTCGCGCTCGTGGACGTACGGTACCCAAGATCCGGTGGAATCGTGCCGTCCACGTACGTCCTGACAGATGAAGGCAATTCCTCGTGATCGCCATTCGAGCCCCTCCGCCAGATGCCATCCACGCCCGTACGGGGTGCGGATCACGATCAGTCCCCGCGGTGAAGAATCCGGTGGGAGAAGCACATCCGTAGCCAACGAAGAACCGTCTGCCGCCGGGATCTTCACTCCGAGTGAGATCACCGGAGCGTCGGCGAAGGCTCGAGAACGCCGCCCGGCAGAGGTAGCACGGGATGGCGAGTCATCATGAGGGTTCGCGGATTCATCCGGATCTGGTGGTGAAGGTGTGATGGCGGTGCGCCATGTACACCAGCCACGACGTCCGAACATGCAAGCGCACTGGCCATTGCGGCTGCGGTGGGTTCAAGTTCGAGCGGGCGAGGTTCGCTGCCGGCGAGGTGATTCCACAGTGCCCGCAGATGATCCGGGACGCGCGACGCGGCAAGCCGTCGACCGCAGACGTCCCGGTAGCTTGCGCTGCCGATACCGCCGAAGAAGGGTCCGATGCAGATCTCACCCAGCTCCGCGTGGACGCGTTGCCACGGTGTTTGGTTTCGGCGGCACCAGGTATCGAGTTCCGACCACTCGTCGTGAGGAGGAGCACCGGCAACCGACAGTACGAGGTCCGACGACGCAACGTCGTCTTCGATTGGCGCAGTGGTGGATACGACTTCGAGATGCGGAAGAGCCTTGGAGAGCAGGGCGATGCAAGCATCGGCAACGGGTCCGATCCCGTCCATCAGCACACGCTGTGGACCCGGAATCTCCGGCGCTTGACCCGGAACAACCAGCACGCCGCGAGAGACGAGGGCGTCGGCGATCTCGATAGCTCCCGGGCCGAGCACCGAACCAGAGCGCCTGAGAAAGTTGTCGAGTTCCGCGAGGTCTTCGGCCGGCGCGCCGATCGTGACCGCGTTCTCGTCCGGTGTCAGGTAATGCCAAACACCGTCCGGGGTCGGATACAGCTGGTGTCCGTCGGCGAGGGCGTACACGGATCTCCTTGTCGGTGCCCGCACCCGACGAGTCGGATGCGGGCGGGGTCATCGGCAGATCAGACTGTCGAAACAGTCTGGATCAGGGGAGGTTTCAGCTCTGGAAGCTGAACGGGTTGTCGACGAGGGCGTTGGTGCCCACACCCTGCAGGGCGTGTGCGGACGTTGCCTCGGCAACCGGCTCGAAGGTAAACGGGTTGTCGACGAGAGCGTTGGTGCCGACGCCCTGGAGTGCATTGGCCGGAGCCGAGTTGGAGACGCTGTCGAACGAAATGTTGCTCATTGTCATCCCTTCCGTAATGGAAACCATTTCCATTACGATGCCACCGTACGAAAGATCGCCACGGAGAGCAACAGGTACAAGAGAGTGCATACATGAGCGAGACCCCGACGACGGGATCCGTCGAAGCGCAACCACATGTCTTTCGGGACAGATCGTTTCGATTGTTCTTCACGGCTCGTACGATTGCCGTAGCCGGTGCGGCGGTCACCGGAGTGGCCATGCCGATCCTGGTGTTCGACATCAGCCGGTCTCCGTTTCTCACCTCGCTCGCGGCTGCGGGGACGGTTCTGCCGTATCTCGTGTTCGGCTTGTTCGCCGGCGCCGTGGCAGACCGAGTCAACCGGCGGACGGTCATCCTGTGTGCGCAGGCCGTAGCTGCACTTGCTTTGGCGAGTATTCCGGCGGCGCAGGCACTCGGCGTATTGACGGCGTGGCATGCCGTCGGCGTATCGATGTGCATCGGAACGTGTTTCGTGTGGTTCGACGCCGCTGCTTTCGGAGCGCTGCCTGCTCTGGTCGGTCGGCAGAGGATACCGGCGGCCAACAGCGCGCTGTGGACGTCCAGCACGCTGATCGATGTTGTCTTTCCGGCGATAGCCGGCGTGCTTGTGGCCTCGATCGGCCCGGCCTACGCATTGGGTGCTGATGCACTGGCTTACGTACTGGCCGGGCTGGCCATGGCCTCGATCGGAGCCTCGTTTTCGATTACTCCTGCGGCGCCGAAGAAGTCGGGAACCGGAATTGCGCGTGACATACGCGAGGGCCTCAGCTTCCTCTGGCGGTCGCCGCTTCTGCGAGCCTTGACCGGCGTCGGCTTCGTCAATTCCCTGACGCAGGGTGCGGTTACGGCGCTCCTGGTGGTGTACGCATCCGAGAGGCTTGGGATTTCGACGTCGAGTCCGATGATCGGCGCCGTGTGGACGGCCGTCTCCGTGGGTGGAGTGGTCGGGGCGCTCGTGCTTCCACGCCTACCGGCGCAGTGGCCGGTCGGGGCGATCACTGTCGGGGCGCTGACCATCGCCCCGGTGGTGCTGTTCGTCGTTGCGACAACCGGCAACACCGGCGCCGCGATCACGGCGCTCGTCGTCTACTCCGGCTGTGCGACCGTCACCATCCTCAATGGCATCGGTGCACGTCAGCGCCTGACTCCGGATCGTCTGCAGGGGCGCGTGAACACCACGGCGAGGATGGTCGCCTGGGGTGGTTCGCCGGTCGGCGCCTTGATTGCCGGGGCAATCGCAGGACGCTGGGACATCGGCACCGCCTACCTCGTTGCGTGCATCTTTGCGCTGGTCGGGGCGCTCTTCGCGTGGGCGAGCGCGCTGCGGACCGACCCTTATCCGCACAAATGAGCATGTGACTATTAATGAAAACGACTGTCGTTATGGTTAGATCCACCTGTTCATGACTGCGAACCCCACCGACCCAGGAGTGCGATGACGCTGACCAGCGAGGCAGCACCACGAGTGCCGTCGCGTCCACATCCCGTCGGCGAGCGCGGGTACGTCCCGTTTCTGTTGGCCACGGCGGTTGTGCTTGTCGCGGTCTCCACCGTCGCGGTGTGGTCGGGTGCCGCGTCGGTGTCCTTTGCCGACGTGTTCGCGGTGTTGTACGCACACGTCGGCGGTCCGCCGGTCGACCCGTTGCTCGATCGGATCGTGTGGGGATTGCGGGTACCGCGCATTCTGATTGCGGCATTGGCGGGCGCCGGGCTGTCGCTGGCCGGCGCCGTGCTGCAAGCGTTGGTGCGCAACCCGATTGCCGATCCGTACATTCTGGGCGTGGGTTCCGGAGCATCCTTCGGTGCAGTACTGATCATGACGACCGGCATCGGCACCGGCCTGTCGATCGGTGTTCCGGTGGCAGCCTTCCTGGGGGCCATGGTTTCCCTGATCGCGGTTCTCGTACTGGGTCGGCGAGAGGGAATGCTCGTCCCGCTGCGCATGGTCCTGGCCGGAGTTGCCATCGGCTATCTGCTCTCGGCTGCAACAAGTTTTGTGCAGTTGCGCGCCGATCCGAGTCAGCTTTCGGGAGTGCTCTTCTGGTTGCTGGGCTCGGTGAGCGGGGCCAGTTGGTCGGATCTCGGTGTGCCCGCCGCGGTGATCACCGTCTGCGCGGCAATTCTGTTGACACAATCGCGCCAACTCAACGCGTTGGCCATGGGAGACGAGAGCGCGCAATCGGTCGGCGTGGACGTGCGCCGTACCAGGTTGCTACTACTGGTGATCGCGTCGTTGCTGACCGCGGTTGTCGTATCCGTCGCCGGGGGAATCGGTTTCGTGGGGCTGCTCGTGCCGCACGCCGTACGACTTCTGGTCGGTTCCGATCACGGCAAGCTGCTCCCCGCGACCGCGTTGGTTGGTGCCACCTTCCTGGTGATCGTCGATCTTGCGGCTCGGATGTTGGATGCGCCCAACGAATTACCACTCGGGATCATCACCGCCGGATTGGGTGCACCGTTCTTCCTCTGGTTGCTTCGACGGGACGGCGGTGCGCAGTCATGAGATTGTCGGCCAGCGGAATTCACGTCGTTCGGGGCGGACGCCTCGTGGTTTCGGGTGTAGACCTCGAAGCGCCCGAGGGAAGCGTGGTCGGACTCGTCGGACCGAACGGCAGTGGAAAGTCCTCCCTCCTGCGCGCGTTGTATCGCTCGATGAAGCCTCGAAGCGGAATCGTGAAGGTGGACGAGGTGAATGTTTGGGACGATCTCTCGCCTCGATCGGCGGCACGCATCATCGGTGTTGTGGGGCAGGAGCATTCATCCGATTTCTCGTTCAGTGTCCGCGAGGTGGTTGCAACGGGTCGGACGCCGCATCACAGCGCGTTCTCTCGACTCGGTGAGATCGACCGAGACATCGTCAGCGCAGCACTGGTGCGAACCGGCATGCAGGGCTTTGGATCACGTCTCTTCGCCGAACTGTCCGGCGGAGAAAAGCAGCGTGTGATGTTGGCCCGGGCGATCGCTCAACAACCGTCGCTGCTGGTCCTGGACGAGCCCACCAACCACCTCGACATCCGTGCTCAACTCGAATTGATGGAATTGGTCGCCGAACTCGGTACCACGACGATTGTCGCGATCCATGAACTCGCCTTGGCCGCAGCGTATTGCGACTACGTCTGTCTGCTCTCCGGCGGGGTAGTTGTCGCGACAGGACCAACGGCCGAGGTCCTCACCGAGGACCTGCTGTCCGAAGTATTCGGGGTTCAGGTGCATCTCGGCACTCATCCGTTGACCGGGCGCCCCCTGCTTTCGTTCGCCCCTCCGCTCCTACACACGAAAGAAGCAGTGTCTTGAAATCCTCGATACGTACTGCCGCGCTGTTGTGCTCGGCCGTTACCGCCACCGCAGTACTGACCGCATGCGGAAACTCCACGGCGGATTCGGCGGCGTCGTCGTCCGAGAAGATCACCGTCACCAATTGTGATCGCGAGGTCACGGTGCCCAAGACGGTGGAGCGGATTGTCTCGCTGTATCCGTCGATGACGGAACTTCTCATTCAGCTCGGCGCCGCCGACCGCATTGTCGGACAATCGAATACCGACCTCTCTCCTCCCAGCCCCGAACTCGCTGATCAGTTCGCGGCCGTGCCGGTACTGAGCACCGGAGTTCCCGCGAAAGAAGCATTGCTCGACGCCCGTCCGGATCTGATCGTCTCCGACGGGGAATACTGGTTCGACGGTGACCGATTGCAGACCATGGACGAATTGCGTGACCTCGGCATCCCGATCTTCGTGAACAGCGGCTACTGCCACAAGGCCGTCACCGAGGGGCGGATCGACGACGTCTGGTCCGACCTCGACGGTCTCGGCGCCTTGACCGGAACTAGTGACGCGGCAGCAACCCTCCTGGCCGACGGCAAGAAGTCCCTCGCAGCAACCGAGGCATCTGTCGCCGGGCAGGAGCCGGTTCCCACTGTGATGGTTCAGGTTTCGGAGGGACAGTCCTATGCTCTGGCCAGGGGCCTCTACAGCAGTGTGCTCGAGGCCGCCGGGGGAAGCAATCTTTTCGAGAACGACCTTCCCGACGGAAAGTACTTCGGCCAGGTAGCCACGGAATCGGTGCTCGCGAAGTCGCCGAAGGCTGTCCTCGTCGTCTACTCCACCGAGTCGGCTCGGGAATCCACCCTGGATGCTGCGCGGACGGCATTTGCCGGAACCCCCGCCGCGGCGTCGAATGCGATCTTTGCCGTTCCGGAGGCGTGGTTCGCCGGCGAGTTGGTCTCGATCGACGGGGCCGGCGAGGTGTCTCGCCTGCTGCACCCGGGTTCGTGACCGCACTCGAGCGAATCGAGGCCGTCGTATCGCTGCATGCAGTGTTGGACCGGACGGTGAGTCCGTCGGAGCTACCGTTCGACGAGCACGCACTGCCGCCGGTGACGTGTGAATCCGTGGAACTGCCGGCCGCGACGCCACTGCCGGCCTGCGGGTTCGCGGACGTCTTGCAGGCACGACGGAGCCGCTACGACCCCGCACAGACGGTACTCCGAGCAGGCGAGCTGTCAAACGTGTTGCACCACAGCCTTGTCAGCAGCCCGACGGCGGGCGGGATGCGCGAACTGACGCTGTCGTTTGTTCTCAGCCGACCCGGAGACGAGCTCGGAGCCGGGGTATACCGATATGCCCGAGGCCGTGCCGAAGCTGTCCGGCCAGGCGACGTGCGAGAGCACCTTCGAGCGAGCCTGCTCCAACCCGAGTTCGTCGACGTGTTCCCGGTTCTTCTGTTTGTGGTCGCCGACGTCGAAGCGCCACTTGAGAAGTACGCGATGCGGCACTACCGCACGATGCACGTGGATGCCGGTGTGCTGGTTCAGAATCTGTACCTCGTGACCGAGGCGATGGGACTTGCGGGCTGCGCCATCGCAGGATTCACGGATGCGCGAGTGGCATCTCTGTTGAATCTCGCGACGACGCAGCTTCCCGTCATGGCTTTTGCACTCGGGAGGCGCAGCTAGGTCAGGCGAGAATACGTGCCTTCTGGGTCTCGAACTCGGCCTCGGTCAATACTCCCGCATTCTTGAGTTCGCCCAGCTTGGTGAGCTGTTCGAGCTTCAAGTCCATCGATGCTGCCGGAGCTGCCTGCGGTGGCAGGGGTGGTAGATCGGGAATCGGCGGCACCGGCTGGGCCTGCGCTGCGCGAGCCTGATCTTCGGCGGCCCAACGGGTCCGCTGACGGCGCTGAACATTGCCGTGAATGGAGCTTGCGACGGCTACCCGGCCGGCTCGCCTCAAGAAACTCATGCGTCCTTCTCCGTATTGCCTGGTGCGGTGTTGTCGAGTGCGGTGGCAAGTTCGTCCAAGCTCAGGTGACCTTCGGTGACAATCTTTGCGCCGCTGCGTGTCCACGCGTCGATCACCGGCAGTATGGCCAGTTCCTCGTAAACGAGCACGGCGGCAACACTACCGGTGGCCAACTCGTCACCAACGGCGGCGATGTCGCCGGCGTCGAGCAGTCCGGAGGCTGCGCCGTCGAACTGCGCCAGATCGAAATCTGCGAGTTCGAAGGTCGATGCCGGTACGACGGCCACTGATCCATCGGCGGCTTTGGTGACGAACTCGAGGTCGAGGATGCGGATCACGCCGGAGTCGACGAGAGTGAGCAGCTGCTCGAATCCTGCGGAGGTCGGTGCACCGCCGGGAAACTCGACGGCAACGTATTCGATCGGACCGAATTGGTCTTGGTTGGACATCGGTTACTTCTTGCCCTTCGTGGGTTGCGGTTCTTCCAGAGCAGGTACTTCGTCGGGCATGCGGCCGGCCGGAATGATGGCGAGCAGGGAGAGTCCGGCGAGGACGAGTAGCGAGGTTCGCAGGGCGCGCAAGCGCGCTTCGGTGTTGATCCGGATGGCTTCGTCGATCTGTGCTTGTGTCGCCGAGGTGTTTTCGAGCGTCACGACGAGTTGATCGTTGGGGACGAAGTTGACCTGGTCGAGATTGATCCCGGACTCGACCTTGAGTGATGCCGGGATGGTGGGGTTGTCGATCAGCTGCGAGCTGACGAGGGAACCGAGGATTCCGACGGCGAAGACGCTGGCCACCGCGATGCCGACGCTGCCGGACATGTTGTGTACCAGTCCCCGCCAGGCACCGACGTCGCCGGCCAGTTCCTTGGGAGCTGCGGTGAGGAGGGTGTTGAACACCAGCGCAACGATGGCGCCCTGCCCGAGGCCGAGGGTGATCAGTCCGATGACGACAAAGATCTGATGCCAGTCGCCACGAATGGTGAAGGCCAACAAGATGAGTCCAGCGGCAACGACGACGAACCCGGCTCGTGCGATCAGACGCGGGGAGTACGTCTTGTACAGACGCGCGACTACGGTGCTCGCGATGAAGATCGAAAGTGTGTACGGGATGATCGAGAACGACGTCTGCAAGCTGCTGCGGCCCTGGATGATCTGCATGTACAGCGGAATGAGGAAGTTGGCCGCGGTTCCCACGAACATCATCGTCGCCATGCAAATCGTGGTGGCGCGCTCGGCGCCGGTCTTGAGGACGTCGAGGTTGAAGAGCTGAGGCTTGTTCTGCGCCTTGCGGCTTCGCGTCCACTGGAAGAATCCCTGCGCGCAGATGGTGCCGAGGACGATCAGGATGGCCGCGGGTGAAACACCGATGACCGAGAACGGCGCAGCGTCGGTGGCCAGGATGACGCCCCACGAGTTCAGGCCGCTGAAACCGAAGCTGAGCAGGATGACGGCAACGGCAGCAATGGCGGCGCCGGCCCAGTCGATGGTGATGTCCTTCTGCGGGGGAACAGGTTTGACCCGGAAGCTCAGGATCAGGTTGACCACCGCGAGAGCCACGACGAGGGCGAACGAGTATCGCCACCCGATCGTCGTCGCGAAGGAACCGGCGATGAGCAGCGCCAGCACACCGGCCGCCGGGATTGCTGCTGCCAGGTAACCGATGGCCTTTGCCTGCTGATCGCCACTGAAGTTCGTGGCGATGAAGACCGTCAACGCAGGAGCGATGAGGGCGATCACGGCGCCGGATGCAGCTTGGGCCACGAACAGCATTGCCGGGCTCTGACTCAGGGCGACCGCGGCCATTGCGAGGCCGTGAATCGCGACGGCAATCTGGAAGACCAGACGCGTTCCGTAACGGGCGCCGATCTTGGCCCCCAACAGAATGAAGGCAGCCATGGCGAAGGTACCCGCGGTGATCGCGGTGCCGACACTTGTTGCGGGCGTGTCGAGATCGGTGGTGATGCCGGCCATCGAGACGGTCAGGGCGTTGACGGCGAACGACGCCTGAATCTGGGTGAGGACCACCACGATGAGTGGTAGCCAGGAGGCGGTGCTCACGGCGGCCGTTGTGGCGGCCGCGCCAGGCTTTACGGACATGATGGGTCACGCCTTCCTCGACACTGCGTGTACTCGCGACGTGCCCGGATCAGCCACGCACGGCTACATTAGCCGGAATTGTGCTGAATGGTCGCCTGCAAGTGGTTGGTTTCTTCGCGGTAGACCACCATCTCCCGGTGCAAGGCGCGACGGAAGCGCGGTTGCTCGGCCAGGAGTACGGCCAGCACGGTCAGCAACAGCCACGTCGCGGCCGCGCTCGCGAGGAGCAGCAGGACCGGAATCCACGGACCGCCCATCTGCTCGAGCAGCGTCGTCTTTGCCCAGACGCGCCAGTAGAGCATCAGATTGACGATCAGTCCGACACCGTACGAGATGACGAAGGACAGCAGGAACTGCTTCCACGTGCCGTCGTGGCGCCGCGCCGTCATCGGTTCTGCCCGCAGCGGCAAGCTCACCGACATCACGTTCGCGACCCCCAACCAGAGCAGGATCATGGTCAGCACCTGGCCGCACGCCTTCACCAGGTCAGCACTGCTTCCGGAGCGCCACGCGAGGACGGCGCTGAGCAGGAACCCGGCGCTGCCGACGAGGAGCAGCATCACCGCGTTTTTCGCGACGAGCACGTGCCAGAGCCTCGTTCCACCGGACAACGCAGCGCGCACGCGGCCGGCGTCGAAGCTGAGCGCATTGGTGCACACGACGCTTCCGACCACACCCGAGAGTGCATACAGCGCAAGGTAAGGCAGTCGATCTTCCTTGGTGTCCCACTGGAAGAGGCGAATGAATGCCAGGTACGCCAAGCCCATTCCGAGGCTCAGCCCCAGCCGAAAAGCGATCGACCGAGGCTTACCACTCACCACGTGCCGTGCTTCCTCACGGATCCGGGAGCCGAGATCCTGCACATGCCGGACGACGGGGTTGCCCGAGTTCAGCGGGACGTAACCACGGATCGCGGCGGCGACGGTATCGGTGTCACCGGCATCGAGCGCGGCGACGCGTGCTTCGAGAACCGCAAGGTGGGCGGCGCGCAAGGCTATCCGTGCGGTCGTCACCGCGGCGACGGCGTCGGCCTCGGCCTGCGCGGCGGTGCCGATGCCGGCGTCGGCGGGCAGCGGCGGCTGCAACGTCGTGATCAGTTCGAGTTGGCGCGCCATGTGCGGCGACGGTGACAACCCGCTGTACGACGGTCGGCTCAGCGCTGATCGTTCGTCGTCGAGCGAATCACGGACGGCCGCGGCAGCCTTGCGGACGGCTGCCGGGTTGTGCCAGCGCACCGACCGGGCGTCACGCTCGGCGGCGACGGCCCGGGAGGCAACCTCGGTCAGATCCTCGACCGCTGTCAATGTCTGCTCCACTCGGTTTAGGTTGGTTTCATGACCACCAACTCGGAAAAGGAAGATCTCCAGCGGTACCTGCAGGCAGCACGTGATGCGCTCGTCTGGAAGCTCGACGGGCTGTCGGAGTATGACATTCGGCGTCCGATGACCCGGACAGGGACAAACCTGCTGGGTCTGGTCAAACATATGATCGGCGTCGAGCTCGGGTATTTCGGCCCGACGTTTGGCCGGCGTGTTCCCGATCTGCCTGCGTGGTTGCGTTCGGAGGAACTCAACGTCGACATGTGGGCCCGCGCCGACGAGTCCAGTGTCGACATCGTCGAAACCTACCGCCGGACGTGGGCTTTCGCCGACGCCACGATAGAAGAGCACGATCTGGATGCCCCCGGCTTCGTGAAACCGTGGCCGGAGGATCGTCGCGACGTCACGCTGCACCAGATACTCGTTCACGTTGTCACCGAGACCCATCGGCACGCCGGCCACGCGGACATCGTGCGGGAGCTGATCGACGGCGCCGCGGGGATGAAGGCGGGCGACAACAATCTGGCTCCCGGCGATGAGGCGTGGTGGGCCGAGTACAACGACCGTCTGGAGACGGCGGCACGCGAGGCCCACCGCGCCTGAACTACTCGAATACCGCTGCTGCGCCGATCACCACGACAACGATCACGAAGTTGATCAGTAGCAGTGGCCAGACGAAGCGCAGGAACTTGTCGTAGCCGACCTTCGCCATGGCCAACCCGCCGACAACGACGACGTTGGTCGGGGCAACCATCAGCATCAGGCCGTGGCCCATCTGGAAGGCGGTGATGACGAGTGCTCGGCTGACTCCGGCAAAGTCGCCCAGCGGCGCGAGCAGCGGCATCGCCAGGGTGGCGTGACCGGAACTGGACGGGATCAGGAACGCCAGCGGGATGTTGACGAGCATCACCAGGATCGCGAAGACCCCCGCCGAAGCGCCGCTGACCAATTGCTCCATCGCGTTGAGGATGGTGTCGAGGGTTTCGGTGTTGGTCATGATCACCGAGACGCCGCGAGCGAGCAGGATGACGATCGCCGGTCCGACCATGTCGCCGGCTCCACGCGTGATCAGGGAGACGATCTTCTTCTCACCCATCTTCGCGACTATGCCGACGAGAACGGCGGCGAGGATGAACAGCATCGCCAATTGCGGGAACCACCAGTTCAACTCGAACCAGTAGGGCTCGGTTGCCGTGACGTGGTACGCGTCGTACTCGGCCGGACCGGTAGTGGCGCCGAAGATGCTCGACCACGGGATGACGGAGAAGATCATCAGTCCGAAGGTGAGTCCGGTGATGAGCAGTACCAGCTTCTGAGTTCCGGTGAGCTTGCCGTCGATGTCCACCGGCTCGGCCGGCTCTTCGTCTTCGTCGTCCGCGATGTCGAAACCGACAAGCGACTTGGACGGATCCTTCTTCACCTTTGCGGCGTAGCGGAGAACGAATGCCACTGCCACAGCGGTCAATACGATCCACAGGATCACGCGCAGCACGATGCCGTCACCGATGGAGACGCCTGCCTCACCGGAGGCGACGCCGATCGAGAACGGATTGACGGTCGACGCCATGTTTCCGACCAGAGCGCTGAGGATGATCATGGTGGCCGCGACCATGCGGTCGTAGCCCAGTGCCGTCATCAGCGGTATGAGCAGGGCGTAGAAGCCGAACGTCTCGACCGAGAAGCCCATTGTCGAACCGAGCAGCGAGAACAGCACCATGATGACGGTGATGAGCAACCAGCCCTTGTCGCTGAGCTTGGTAGCGAGTTGGGAGACAGCGGTTTCCAGGCTGCGGGTGGCAAAGCTGACCGAGATGAACGCACCGAGCGCCATGATGAAGAGGACTACGCCGACCGAACCGAAGAGCCGTCCGATGTTGTCGGTGTCGACGAACCCGGTGATCGAATCCTGGACGCCGTAGAGGCCGTTCACGGGGGAGAGGATCAGTTGCTGGATTCGTTCCCAGAACGAGAGCGGAGACTTGACGGTCTCGAAGCTGCCGGGAACGGGTGAGCCGTCCACGTCGACGCCGAAGCGTCCGGCCGGAATGAACAGTGCCGCAACCCAGACCAGAATGGTGACGATCGCGAGCATCGTGACCGCGCCGGGGAACTCGAACTTCTTCTTGGCCGGAGTAGGTGCGGACCCCGTGTCGGTCTCGGTGCTCATTTCTTCCCCTCGAAGGTGTGTGCGTACTCCTGGAAGAACAGTGCTTTGGCGACGACGGCCTTCTCGAGCTCGTCGAGCAGGACGCGTTCGTTGGGGCCGTGGATGTTCGCGTAACCGTCGGTGGCGCCGAACAACAGCTTCTCGGCGGTGGGCACTGCTGTATCCAAGGCCATCACGAGGGGGATCGAGCCGCCGCCTGCCATCAGCCCGGCCGGCTCACCCCACGACTGCGATAATGCAGACAATGCCGCGTCGAAGGCCGGTCCACCTTCGGCTGCCGCAAACCCGTCGCCGGTTTCTCCCGCGGTGACAGTCAGTTGTAAACCGAAGGGGCGCAGGGCCTCCAGGTGTCGGACCAGAGCAGCCTGCGCCTCGATGGCAGGTTGGCGCGGGTGTACGCGCAGATTGATCACGGCGCGGGCAGTGCTTGCGACGGCGTTGACCGCACCGTCCACAGGGGGAGCGTCGATTCCCGTCACGGTGATGGCCGGGCCCGACCAGATGCGTTCGCCGATGCCGCCGGTTCCGAGCAGCGGAAGCCCGTCTTGGATCTCGGCGAGGGTGCGGAACTCGTCCTCGGTGTATGAACTGCCGGTCCACGGTTCGCGCAGGAGGCCGTCGATCGCCACGTCGCCGTTGTCGTCGTGCAGCGACGCCAGTGCGCGGATGAGCGCGAGGCGGGCGTCCGGTGCGGCGCCGCCGTAGAGGCCGTTGTGCTTGTCGGCTCCGAGAGTGGTGAGTTCGACGATCACCTGGGCCGATCCGCGCAGTGCGACGGTCAGGGTCGGTGATCCGGGTCGAACGCTCCCGACGTCGGCGATGACCATTGCGTCGGCCGCAAACAATTCGGGGGCTTCCGGCGGATAGTTGTCGAAGGGGCTGCCGAATTCTTCCTGGCCTTCGATGACGAGCTTGACCGTCACCGGCGGCTTTCCGTCGAAGACGCGAAGCGCGCCGATCATGCCGATGACGTTTGCCTTCGAATCTGCCGTACCGCGGCCGTAAATCGCGCCGTCACGCTTGCTCGGTTCGAAAGGCGGTGAATCCCAGAGTTCGACGTCGTCGGCGGGAACGACGTCGTAATGCGAATACATCAATACGGTCGGGGCTCCCTCTGGACCGGGAACTGTTGCAATGATGACCGGCGCAGTTTTACCTGTTATTTCGAGTTTCTCTATCTTCGTGACTCCGGACTTCTCCAATAGAGAAACGATCAGGTCGTGAGCCTCGAACAGAGGCTCGCTGGGGAAACCTTCTGTTGCTATCGACGGAATACGAACAAGTTCGACGAGTTCCGACTCCAGTGCCGGCATCAAAGCTGCAACTGTTTCCTTGATTGTGGAATAGGAGGGCGAGGCGGATTCTTCCGGCACGGAATTGACTCCTTCTGGGAAAGGCGAAAAACATTAGAGGCAGAGTCTTACACCCGATATGCGGGGTGTGAAAGGGTGACCCGAACAAAAAGCCGAAGTGGGGCGCCGGGCTCGCGATTCTTGACATTGACGTCAACGTCAACACACACTGTGACGGTGACCACCAGTGAAACGCAGGAGCGAGCGCGGACAGCCCGCAAACTCGGCGACGGTCCACGCCGTGCCGGACTGCTCGACACCGCTGCCCTCTGCTTCGGCGAACTCGGATACGACGCCGTGACGGTCGAGACGATCACGACCAGGGCTGATGTGTCCCGGGCGACCTTCTACGCGTACTTCTCGTCGAAGGACGAGGTCTTCCGCGCCGTCGCCGAAATGATGTGCCGACGCTTCCTCGACGCTCAGCACATGGAGGGCCCGGCGGCCGAGGATCTACGCGAAGTTCTCCGAACGACCACGTCGGCGTTCATCACGGCCGTGTACACCTACGGTGACCTGCTCGCGGTGATCGAGCATCGGGCGCGGGTGGATTCCGAGGTCGAGCGCAGTTGGTCGGCGGTTCGCGAAAAGCTCGTGAGCCGCTACGTCCGGTTTGTCGAACGGATTCGACAGGTTCACGACGTAGATCCCTGTGTTTCGCCCCCGGTGCTCGTTCAGATGATCTCGGACGCACAGATGGCCGGTGGAGCACGACTGAGTAAGGCGAGTGTCGAAGAGCAGAACCAGTTCATTGCAGATATGACGACGGTGTCCGAGCGGTTGATCGGGTTCGAAGAGTCGAAATAGATTTCTTTTACGAATGGAGTGATCGGTGGCAGAACAAGACGTGCTCGAAGCGGCTCTGGCGGAGATCTCTGCGCTGCAACAAGCGCATTGGCCCGCCGGCATTCCCCGCGCCGTCGAGTATCCGCTCGAAGGTGGGGGACTTGTCGATTACTCGCGGCATTGGGCGATCGAGCGGCCGGATACTCCCGCCATCGTCTTCTACGGCCGGGTCATCACGTATTCCGAATACGACGAGCTTTCGGATCGTTTTGCCGGATGGCTGCTGTCACTCGGAGTCGAACGCGGCGATCGCGTCGGCGTTCACCTGGTCAATTGCCCTCAGTTCCATATCGCGATGCTCGGCATTCTCAAGGTCGGTGCGGTTCACGTGCCGATCAATCCACTCTTCCGTGAACATGAATTGATTCACGAACTCAACGATGCCGGCGTCAAGGTCCTACTGACGCAGAACACCTTCTCGAAGTTGGTGAAGAAGGTTCGCTCACAGACTCCACTCGAACACGTCGCGAAGACTGCAGTGTCGGACATGCTGACGGCGATCCCGACCGTCGAACTGCCCTTCGAGGTCGACGATCCGCGCCTGAGCGACTGGCAGTCGATCATCACCAGTGAGCGGGCGACTCCTGTCGCCACCGAACTCGATTCCCTCGCCGCCCTGAACTACACGGGCGGAACGACGGGAATGCCCAAGGGCTGTGAGCACACTCAGCGCCACATGGTTTACACCGCGGCCACCGCGACGCTTGCGGGCGGTGACCAGGTGGGTGCCAATCCGCCGGTGTCCCTGGTGTTCTTGCCGATCTTCTGGATCGCAGGTGAGGACTTCGGCATCCTGGTTCCGCTCGTCAACGGCGGAACCGTGGTCCTGCTGAATCGTTGGGATGCGGAGACCACGCTCGACGCTGTCGAGGCTTACGGCGTGACCTCGCTGGTCGGAACTGTCGACAATTACGTCGAACTGATGGACACGCCAGGGTTCGCGGAGCGAAATCTCTCGACACTCCAGAACGTCATGGCAGTTTCGTTCGTTCTCAAACTCGATCCGGCCACGCGCCAGCGGTGGCGCGAGGCTACAGGCGGCGTTCTGCGCGAAGCGAGCTACGGCATGACCGAAACCCACACCGCGGACACGATCACCCTCGGCTTCCAGGACGGCGACTACGACCTGAAAAGCGAGCCGGTGTTCTGCGGAATTCCGGTGCCCGGCACCGACGTTCTGATCGTCGATCACGACGGCAGGCCGGTGCCCGTCGGCGAGCACGGGCAGATCATCGTGCGCAGCCCGTCCATCCTTTCCGCGTACTACCGCAACGAGGCGGCCACCGCCGACGCCATCCGTGACGGCTGGCTGCAGACCGGTGACGTCGGAAAGTTCAGTGAGCGTGGCGGTTTGCACTATTTGGCGCGGAACAAGGAAATGATCAAGACCAACGGCATGAGTGTCTTTCCCTCCGAGGTGGAAGCGCTGCTCATGCTGCACCCGGCGATCGAAAAGGCTGCGGTGGTGCCGAAACCGGACCCGGACAAGGGGCAGGTGGCTTTTGCGTTTGTCCAACTGGTCGAGGGTTCCGACACTGCGGCCGACGAGATCGTCTCGTGGGCGAAGGAGAACATGGCCACGTACAAGGTGCCCGAAGTGGAAGTGCTCGAGGCGCTTCCGATGACAGCGACAGGAAAGGTGCGCAAGGGCGATCTGTTCGAGCGCACTCAGGGGGACAAGTGAGACTGCTGATTGCGAACCGCGGCGAAATTGCGCTGCGGATCATTCGAACTGCCCGTGAACTCGGGATCGAGACGGTGTCGGTGTACGCCGAGGACGACGCGTCCAGTCCGCACGTCGCGGCGGCCACGGAGTCGGTGCCGCTCGGAGCGTCGGGCGCATCCGCGTACCTGGATCAGAGCGCACTGCTGAAGATCGCGGCCGAAACGGGCGCCACGCACGTGCACCCGGGCTACGGATTCCTCAGTGAGAATGCCGAATTCGCGCAGGCGTGCACAGAGGCGGGCATCGTCTTCGTCGGCCCGGACGCCCAGGTTCTCCGGACTTTCGGCGACAAGGCCAGTGCCCGCACCGCGGCGGTCGACTCAGGAGTGCCGGTCCTGCCGTCGACATCGGCGAACGCCGACCTCGACGAGGTGCGTGAATTCTTCGAGCGCAACTCCCGCGGCATCATGATCAAGGCGCTCAGCGGCGGCGGTGGCCGCGGCATGCGCGCGGTGCGTGACCCGAAAGCGCTCGACGACGCGTACCGTGTGTGTGCGGCCGAAGCCCAGTCGGGATTCGGCAGTTCGGCACTGTTCGCCGAGGTACTCAGTGAGCACGCTCGGCACATCGAAGTGCAGATCGTGGCGGCACCGGGGCAAGGTGGAACCCACGCGCTCGCTCTGGGTGACCGCGATTGCAGCGTCCAACGTCGCCATCAGAAGTTGATCGAGGTTGCGCCCGCGCAGGGGCTGTCGGGGGCCCTGCGCGAGCGTCTTCACGCTGCGGCGGCGAGGCTGTGCGCCGAGGTCGGCTACCGCGGCATCGCGACGGTCGAGTTCCTCGTCGAGGAACGCGGCTTCGTCTTCCTCGAGGTCAATCCCCGAATTCAGGTGGAGCACACGGTGACCGAGGAGGTCACCGGAGTCGACCTCGTCGCCGTGCAGCTCGCGATCGCGGACGGAGTTCCGTTCGAGAACCTGGACCTGCCAACAGGGATCATCGCTGTCGAGAAGGGCTCGGAGACAGTCGGATCCGTGGCAAACGCTTCGGGAATCGCGATCCAGACCCGCGTCAACATGGAAACCATGACGCCGGACGGCAATGCGTTGCCCTCGTCGGGCACGCTCGACAACTTCACTCCTCCGGGCGGACCCGGCGTGCGAGTGGACACCTTCGGTACGGTCGGACTCTCGCCGAGTGCGCGTTACGATTCGCTGCTGGCGAAGGTCGTCACCCACACGCGTCGATCGGATTTTCCTGCCGCGGTGCGCAAGTCGATTGCTGCTCTGAATGAGTTCACCATCGACGGCGTGGCGACCAACCTCGAATTCCTGCAGGCAATACTGTCGGACAAGGACTTCCGCGACGGCCTGGTCGACGTCGACTGGTTGGGTTCTCGATTGGCGGACCTCGTTCCCGAAGCGGACCCACAAACACCCTCCGCGAGTGTTGACATCGCGCCGGACGAGGACGTGGTCCGTGCACAGATGGCGGGAATCGTCGTCGAACTTGCCGCAGTCGGTGACGGCGTCCATGCGGGTGGCCAGGTTGCCGTCCTCGAAGCGATGAAAATGCAGCATGTTCTCTCGGCGCCCGGTGACCTCGAAGTGGTCCGGGTCCTGTCGTCACCGGGGAGATCGGTGAGTGCGGGCGAACCGTTGCTCGTCGTCCGTAGCGCGAGCGCGGGATCGAAGCTCGCCGAGGTCGACGAGGTGGACCTCGACGACGTACGTCCCGACCTCGCCGAAATCATCGCTCGCCACGAGATGACCCTGGACGCGGCGCGGCCCGCGGCAGTGGCGAAACGCCACAAGCTGGGGCGGCGGACTGCTCGCGAGAACGTCTACGACCTGGTCGACGGCGACAGCCTGGTCGAGTACGGCGCTCTCGCGTTGGCAGCGCAGCGCAGTCGGCGAAGCGAGGAAGACCTGATCGCCAACACTCCTGCTGACGGACTGATCGGCGGAGTCGCGACCATCAGCGGCGGCGAGAGCGTCGTGATCTCGTACGACTACTCGGTGCTGGCCGGTACCCAGGGCATGCGCAATCACGCCAAGACCGACCGCCTGCTCGAGATCGCCGATCGCAAGCGAGTTCCGGTAGTGCTGTTCGCGGAAGGCGGCGGTGGTCGCCCCGGTGACACCGACGCCGGCGCCGGGGCGGGCCTCGAGCTGGGAACCTTCCGCGCCATGGCGGCGCTGAGCGGGCGGGTGCCCATGGTCGCCGTCGTGTCGGGGCGCTGTTTCGCGGGCAACGCGGCCCTGGCCGGCGCGTGCGACGTCCTGATCGCGACACCGGACGCCAACATCGGGATGGGTGGTCCTGCCATGGTCGAGGGCGGCGGGCTCGGAAACTTTCGCCCGGAGGACATCGGCCCGATCGACGTTCAGCGCCGCAACGGCGTCGTACACCTGGTCGCTGACGACGACGCTCATGCGGTGGCGCTGGCCAAGCAGTACCTCGGCTACTTCCAGGGTGCGAGCGGAGAATGGACGGCTCCGGATCCGCGGCTCTCGCGGCATGTGGTGCCGGAGAATCGCCTGCGCTCGTACGACGTTCGTGGAGCGATCGACGCAATCGCGGACGTCGACAGCGTCCTGGAACTGCGTCGAGACTACGGACGCGGTGTAGTCACCGCACTCGTTCGTGTCGAAGGAGTTCCGTACGGTGTGCTGGCGAACAGCAGCGAGCATCTCGGCGGCGCGATCGACGCGGAAGCCTCGGACAAGGCTTCGGATTTCCTGGAACTGCTCGAAGCGCACCGCATCCCTCTGGTGACGCTGTGCGACACACCGGGATTCATGGTGGGCCCGGATTCGGAGGAGGAAGCGACGGTTCGAAGGTTCGGCAGGTTCTTCGTTGCCGGTGCTCGCCTCACCGTGCCGTTCGGAACGATCATCCTGCGCAAGGGTTACGGGTTGGGCGCCATGGCAATGGCCGGTGGTTCCTTCCACGCCCCCGAGTTCACGGTCGCGTGGCCGACGGGCGAGATCGGGCCGATGGGTCTGGAAGGTGCTGTGCGTCTCGGTTTCCGCAAGGAACTCGAGTCCGTCGAAGATCCGGTGGCTCGGGAAACGCTGTTCGGTCAGTTCGTGGAACTGGCCTACGCACAGGGCAAGGCGCTGATGGCGGCGACCACGTTCGAACTGGACGACGTCATCGACCCGGCCGATACCCGTGGATGGATCAGACAACTCGGCAGAAACAGTTGAGATCCTGCTGATTCGAGCTGTTGCCGCACGTGGGCGGGGCAACTAGCCTTGCCCACGTGTCGGCTGCGCGAGATAACGTCCTGATCATTCATTGGCACGACCTGGGGCGACACCTCGCGAGTTACGGTGTCGCCGGGGTCAACAGCCCCCATCTCGACCGACTGGCGGCAGAAGGCATCCGGTTCACCGACGCACACGCGACGGCGCCGCTGTGCTCGCCTTCGCGCGGATCGCTCTTCTCGGGCAGGTATCCGCACAACAACGGTCTGATCGGGTTGGCGCACCACGGCTGGGAGTACCACGCGGAGGTGCAGACGCTCCCGCAGATCCTCTCCGACAACGGTTGGTACACCTCGCTGTTCGGCATGCAGCACGAGACTGCGTATCCGAAGCGACTGGGCTATCACGAGTACGACGTCACCAACTCGTTCTGCGACTACGTGGTTCCGCGTGCCCAGAACTGGCTACGACGCTTCCCGCCCGAGCCGTTCCTGCTCACCACGGGATTCTTCGAAACGCATCGCCCGTACCCCGCCGATCGCTATACCCCGGCGGACACCGCAGCCCTGGAGGTCCCCGGATACCTTCCGGACGTGCCACAGGTGCGCGAGGATCTGGCCGAATTCCACGGCAGCGTAGAGGTGGCCGACGCCGCGGTGGGGGAACTGCTCGCGACCCTCGAGGAAGAGGGGCTCGACGAGAACACCTGGGTCTTCTTCCTCACTGATCACGGCGCGGCGTTCCCGCGCGCCAAGTCGACGCTCTACGCCCCGGGCACCGGTATTGCCTTGATCGCTCGGCCTCCCGCGCGGTATCGCAGTGGCGGAAAGGAATACGAGACACTGTTCAGCGGTGTGGACCTCGTTCCGACCATTCTCGATCTGCTCGGAATCGACGTCCCCACCGAGGTGGAAGGGCGCTCGCACGCCGATGCCCTCGTCGACCGTGGAACCGAACCGTCCGAACCCGTTCGTACCTCCTTGTTCACGGAGAAGACCTTTCACGACAGCTTCGATCCCATTCGTGCGGTGCGCACCAAGGACTACAGCTACATCGAGAACTACGCCGTCCGCCCCGCTCTGGATCTACCGCTCGACATCGAGGACAGTCTTTCCGGAAAGGCGCTCGGCACCGAGCATCTGGCGGTACGCGCACCCCGGGAGCTGTACGACCTCCGTGCCGACCCGGACGAGAAGATCAATCTGATCGATCGACCGGAAGTCTCGGCAATACAGGCGGAATTGTCCTCGCAGCTTCACACGTGGCGCGCCGAAACCGATGATCGTCTCCCGGACGAGGCATTGGGAAGCGCGATGGCGGTGCACCGCATGGCGGCGTACCTCGAGAAGATCGGTGTCCGACCCAACGTGCGGTCCGCCTACAGTGCGGACCGCGGTTACCTCGAGTCGGACACCGAAAACCCCTAGGGCTTTGCGGTCTCGCGCTCCTCCAACAATGCGATGACCCGCTCGACCAGTTCGTTGATGTCAGCGCCGGTTGTGTCGAATGCCAGGTCCGGGTCCTCCGGCGTCTCGTAAGGCGCGTCGATTCCGGTGAGCCCCTTCAGTTCACCCGCCCGCGCACGTGCGTACAGGCCCTTGGGATCTCGACGTTCGCATTCTTCGACGGGAGTGGTGACGGCAACTTCGAGGAAGGTGAGTCCGGTAGCTTCGTTGAGAGCGCGCGCAATTGCTCGATCCGAACGCAGCGGCGAAACCATCGACGCGATCGCCACGACGCCGGCGTCGGCGAACAGTCGAGTGAGATGCCCGACGCGTCGGATGTTCTCGGCTCGGTCTCCCGGCGAGAACCCGAGATCGTCGGAGATACCGTGGCGGACGTTGTCACCGTCCAGCAGATACGCGGTGCGTCCCGCGTCGACGAGCGCACGTTCGACAGCGACTGCGACGGTGGATTTTCCGGAGGCAGGAAGGCCGGTCAGCCAGATCGTCGCGCCCCTCTGGGTGGTAGACGCCCATCGCCGTTGACGTTCGAGTGAGGACGGATGCCACTTGATGTCGTTGCGGGTCTGCTCGCCGGGAACGACGACGCGTGGTTCGAGAATGGTGCCGGCGCCGACGGTGTCGTTGCTCTGCTCGTCGATCAGGATGAAGGCGCCAGAGTCCCGATTGTGGTCGTAGGTGTCGGCGACCACCACGGAACTGGTTCGGAGCGTGACCGTTCCGATGTCGTTGAGTCCCAATTCGACTGGGCTGTCCTGCTCGTCGAGCGTTTCAGGATCGAGACGGGTGTGCAGTTCTTGGACGGTCGCTCGCACGGTCCGGGACGTGTGTTTGAGCGCTATCCGATCGCCCGCGCGCAACGGTGTGTTGGACAACCAGCAGATGGTGGCTTCGAGTTCTCGGGCCAGAACCGGCAAATGAGCCTGCGCACCGCCACTGACCAGAACGTCGCCACGTCCGACGTCGATGTCGTCGGCCAGTTCCACCGAAACCGACAGTGGTGCAACGGCAGTACTGCGGTTGTCGTCGAGAGTGTCCAGACTGATCACGGTGCTCTTCGATCCGGACGGCAGGACCACTACCTCGTCTCCGACGCTCAGTGTGCCTGCCGAGATCCGGCCGGTGTACCGGCGACGATTCTGCGGATCGGGGCGCGAAACCCATTGCACGGGAAGTCGAAGCTCCTCGATGTGGGTCGCGGGCGCATGGAGTTCGACGCCTTCGAGGTACTCGAGGAGCGTCGGCCCCTCGTACCACGCGGTGTTCTCGGACCGCGTCACGA
Organism: Rhodococcus sp. MPR-R1B; assembly: GCF_058793255.1. Taxonomy (NCBI): domain Bacteria; kingdom Bacillati; phylum Actinomycetota; class Actinomycetes; order Mycobacteriales; family Nocardiaceae; genus Rhodococcus; species Rhodococcus sp. MPR-R1B. Next base: position 238,323 of record NZ_JBXAFO010000007.1, on the reverse strand, counting down.
CATTGTCGCCGGCTTTCGCGGAGACCGGTATGGCGAGTACGTCCTCGCGTCCGACTTGCCGTGCCAAGGCCCGCAATTCTTCCTGCACCTGAGCGAATCTCGCTTCGTCGAAGTCCACCAGATCGATCTTGTTCACCACGGCTACAAGGTTCGGAACACCGAGCAGTGCGGCGATTCTGGCGTGCCGACGGGTCTGACGCAGCACGCCGGTCCTCGCGTCGACCAGCAGGACCGCTACGTGAGCGTTGGATGCTCCGGTGAACATGTTGCGCGTGTAGCGTTCGTGCCCCGGGGTGTCGGCAAGTACGTAACTTCTGGTTGGAGTGGAGAAGAATCGGTACGCGACGTCGATCGTGATGCCCTGTTCACGCTCGGCACGTAGTCCGTCGGAGAGTGCAGCCAGGTCGGCGACACCGTGCTCGTCGGTCACGGAATCGAGGTGATCGGTTGGCAGACTGTCGGTGTCATGCAACAGTCGGCCGATCAGCGTGCTCTTGCCGTCGTCGACGCTACCCGCCGTGGCCAGTCGCAGGAGTTGGCGAGTGATGGTGGTCGTCATCAGAAGTAGCCCTCACGCTTTCGGTCTTCCATCGCGGCGACCGACGTTCGGTCGTCTGCGCGAGTCTCGCCTCGTTCGGAAACCGTCGCGGCCGAGATTTCGGTGACGACGTCGTCGATAGTGGTGGCGTGCGATCGAACGGCGCCGGTGATGGTCAGATCGCCGACGGTTCGATATCGCACCCACTCGGTCGTTGCCGCGGCGTTCTCGGCGTCGGTGCTGAATTCGGAAGCAGCGAGGAGCATTCCGTCGCGCTCGAATACCCTCCGCTGGTGCGCGAAATAGATGGACGGCAGTTCCAGTTCCTCCTGGGCTATGTAGCGCCAGATGTCGAGCTCGGTCCAGTTGCTCAGCGGGAAGACACGAACGGACTCGCCGCGTCTGATCCGACCGTTGTAGAGCGACCACGGTTCGGCCCGTTGCGCTCGCGGGTCCCACTGGCCGAACTCGTCACGGAAGCTGAGGACTCTTTCCTTGGCGCGCGCACGTTCCTCGTCCCGGCGGGCGCCACCGAACGCGGCGTCGAACCTTCCAGCTTCGAGAGCGTCGAGCAGGGTTCTGGTCTGCAGGCGGTTTCGCGATCCGCCGGTCTCGGTCGACTCCTGCACTCTGCCCTGGTCGATCGAATCCTGAACGGAAGCAACCAGAAGTGTGTGCCCGCCCTCCTTGATTCGACGGTCGCGAAATTCGATGACCTCCTCGAAATTGTGACCGGTGTCGACGTGCAGGACCGGGAAAGGGAGTGGGGAGGGCCGGAACGCCTTCTCGGCCAGACGAAGCAGGACTATCGAGTCCTTGCCGGCCGAGAAGAGCAGTACCGGTCTCTCGAGTTCTGCCACCACTTCTCGAATGATGTGAACCGCTTCGGATTCGAGAACTCGGAGTTCGTCGACGACATCGGTGACGGTGCTCATGTGACGGGATATCCGTTCTGTTCGGCGTCGATGCGATAACGCTGCACCCATTCGCGGGATCGTCCGTCGCTCTGACGACGCAGCGGCGGTGGCGGGGCCAGTTGTCCGTCGAGGCCGAGGGAGATGAGGGTTTTTGCGACCACGGACTGCGGGTCTTCGGTGAGATCGCGGAACCCGACTTCGATGGGAGAGATGTCCTCTTCCTCGAACCAGCGCTTCCATTGGCGTTCCTGCTCACCGAGAATCGTCACCAGGTGCGCGATTCCGACTGCGTTGTACTGCGCACCGTCCGAGAGATTCGGTGGAGTCGCGTCGTCGCGCCAAACCTGTGTCTGCACGGCGCGCCACATCGACACAGCTTGAGCGACGACATCTTCTCGATAGACGTGGATGAACTGCAGGTCGTGATCGAGGGTGTCGTGGAGTGCAGAACGTAGGTCCGTCCCACTGCGCCAGGGCAATCCGGCCGCGCGATCGAGTAGGAGCGGCGTCTGGTTCCACATCAGCTTGCCACCCCAGACTCCGTTGGGGGTTCGGCCGAGTTCGAGAAGTTGTGCGCGCCACTGTTCGGAGGTGCGAGTGTCCGGCGTGCCCGGGTGGAACGGGGCGAGCAGACCCAGGACGGACTCGTCCGTGACGTCTTCGAACCACTGCCTCGGTTGCGGCGATCGCGAGGTCTCGGGGAGGTACTGGAAGAACTCTTCCGGCTCGCCCGCGACCCCGGTTGCTCGCAGGGATTCGACCAGCAAAGTACTGCCGCTGCGCTGCGAAGCGCAGACGAGAAACGAGCGTTGGGCCTCCGTCATGCGAGCAACGCTAAGGGGGGCCGGAAACCGCCGCAAGCTGGGAAAATAAACTCACGCAGAGGTTAAATCTCGACGTGAAACGTTAAATGTGCGGGTCACGAAATGTCGCGCTGAGGCACGTCTTACGCAGTTGTCGCAAGGGCCGCGGCAAGCCCGAATGCGATGGCCATGAAGACAACTTCACCGATGGCGCGACGCAGGGATCCGTCCGAACTCATGCGGTGTGCAGCGCTCGCGACCACCCATGTCCGGCGCCACCACCATCCCAGGGCGACGAGCAGTCCGATCGCCACGATCTTGGCGAGGATCACCCGACCGTATGCGGTGTCGTAGAAGGCGGAGAGTGAGTCGAGTCGCACGACGGCGTTGACGATACCGGTGACGACCAGCGCGAGGACGCATCGCCAGGCGAGAGCGGAGTACTTGGGCAACCAGATCGCCCAGGCACCGCGCGACGGTACGGCAAGCGCGAGTGCGGCGAGCACGCCGAACCACAAGGCCGCAGCGAGGACGTGAACGGCGTCGAGGATCGATCCGAAGCTCTGCTGCGCCATGTGCCCGGTGATCGGGCGGGCAGCGAGCGCCAACGCGGAGACGACCAATGCCGGTGCGACGGGCACCGTCTCGGGATTGGTGAATCCGTAGATGCCGTAACAGACGACGGCAAACGCGCACGCGATGATCGCGACGCCGACGCGGCCGACGTTGACCTCGGAGACGAATGCGCCGAAGTGCCCGATGGTCAGCGAGGTGACCGGGGCGCCGTCGGCCGCTGCGGCATTGAGCACGAGGAGCGTGATCTCGGCGACGAGCCACACTGCTGCCACCGCGGTGAGCTGAGTCCACATGACGGCGGGGGTTGTTGCCGGGCGGCGTTCACTGCGGCCCATCCAGGCGAGCGTCGCGATGCCGAGCGTCAACGAACCACATCCGATCGCGAGAACGCGGACCGTGCTCGACGATTCGGGTCCCGACGGGCTGGCGAGGCCCCAGGCGATCAGGACTCCCAGCAGAGCTGTGGGTACGGCAAACAGCAACCACCACCTGTTTGCCGTACCCGTCACGCGATCAGCTCGACTTCGGCTTACGGAGCACGAAGAACAGCGCACCGCCGAACACGACGACGCCGGCGACGATGAAGATCCACACCGGCATGCTGCCGGACTCCGACTCACCCGTACTCGACGCGGCGGCAGCGCCGGGAGTGCCCGACCCCGCCTCGGTGAGGGTGAACGTCAGGGTTCCGTTGACGGGGTGACCGTCAGCGGAGGTGACGCGGTACGCGATGGTGTAGACGCCGGTCGGCCCGAGATCGCCGAGGTCTGCACTGACAGTGGGTCCTTCGACGGACGGATCGCTCTTGGTCCAGAGGTTGCCGTCGGGACCGGTGACGGTCAGCGCCGCGAACTGCGCCTGCAGAGCCTCGTTGAACGTGACCGAAACCGTGTCAGGCGCAACCTGAATGGACGCACCGTTTTCCGGGTTGGAGCCGACGACCGCGGAGTGTGCACTGGCCGTGCCCATTCCGAGCATCGTGGCCAGCATCGCGAGCATGCCGACGGCGATGACCTTGATCCGGGTACTCATCAGCGCTTGCTCCTGACCAGTGCGCCGAGGCCGAGTGCAGCGCCCAACGCGCCGAGCACCAGGCCGACGCCGCCGAGCCAGCGGGCGGTGTTGTCCGACGAAGAGTCAGAGGCTTCGGATGCGGCGGACGTCTCGGCAGTGTTATCGGCAGAGGGGGCTCCGTGGGCATCGCCGGTGGACGCGGCGAGAGTCAGCGTCGGGGCGGGCTTGTCCGGCTCGCTGCCGTCGGCAAGCTCTTCCTGATCCCAGTTGACGACGTTGCCGTCGCTGTACGTCTGGACGGCCTTGAACTCGACCTCGTCCTGCTCCGGCAGCGGGCCGGCAGAAAGGACGAACTGCTGGAACTGGCCGGGGGCGATTCCGACGCCGGGGTCGGCGGTCCACGTCACGGACTTGGCGACCAACGAGGTGGGGTCCTTCTCCACGACGGCGGTCCAGCCGGGCATCGGTTCGGTGCGTGCCGACTTGAGGTCGGGGAGCGCCACCGTCAGCTTGGTGGTCGAAGCGGTGTCGGATTCGGTGGGCACGCGGAACGTGAGAACGGAGTATCCGCCCTGCGCAGCTCCTGGTGCGACGACGCTGACGTGTGCTGAAGCAATTCCGGCGGCCAGCAGCACGGCGCTGCCGGTAGCGACGGTCGTGACAACCGCGCGCGAAATCAGGGTGTTCTTCATGTCGGGAAGTGTCCTCTTGGTCTGGTGAAGGGGTGGGGCGTTCTACGAATCTTCAGACCAGGGCAGGAGGACCGCGCCGCGAGATGCTGGCGCGAAGTAGAGCGTCGACAGGTCCGTGATGGATTCCGGTCGAGACGGTGTGGCCGCGGGAAGTGACAGCGGCGGGAGCCAGAGACGCCAGGACGACGTGGAGAGCGTGGGTGACAACTCGGTAGAGGCGCTCGGCGGCCAGGACCGCCACCGCACAAGCGACGGTGGCACTGGCGTGAGCACCGAGCATCACCAATCCCGGAGCGGGCGAATGAGCGTGCTCGGAGAGCGTCATGGTGGTGTGCGCGGCGAGCTGACCCAGACCCAGAGCAACGATCAAGGCAGCGGGCCCCCGAGAGAGGGCGGGAAGGGTGGCCGTCACGGCGCCGACGGTTGCGCAGACGGCGAGCAGCAGGGTCAGCGACGACGACTGTGGCAGCTCGCCTCCGCCGATCCCGTGCGCGGCGACAGCGAGAGCAGCCGAAGCGGAACCGACAGCTGTCCCCCGGAGGGTCGCGGTCTGCTCGGCTGCTCTCACTGGCGTTCTCAGGTCTAGCGCACGCCGAGACGTGCGAGCAGATCTGCTTCGACGCCGTCGAGTTCGGAAGAAATCGCCTGGTGAGCTGCTTTACGGCGAGCCTGCGGCATCTGCTCGGCAGCGCGAACTGCCGTGCTGAGGTCGCCGAGGCGCTCACGGATGGCGGCGGCGAAACGCTGCGTCTCCGCGTCGTCGGGCTTGCGGCTGAGGATCTCGGTGACCGAGCTCTCGGCGCCGGCGATACGAGCGCTCAACTTCGCGCCGTGACCGGTGTAGTCACCGAGCTGGTCGACGGCGATGCCCATCTTCTGTGCACGCGTGGTGTCGAGCTGGGCGCGCACCGCCGTGGCTGCGCGGTAGGCGATCGGCAGGAGAACGGGGGCAAGCAGACGTGCCACTCCCAGGTACTTACGCACCTTGGCGACGGTCAGGCCCTGATTCGCAGCGGCCTTCTCCTGCGCCTTCAGGGTCGCGATCTGCGCCTTTTCGATCTTGTGCTGTGACTCGATCTCGGCTTTCTCCAGCTTCTTGAGCGACTTGGTCTCGACCTTGTCGCGCTTACGCTGGCTCTTGGCGTTGAGCTTCGCCTCGACCTCAGCCTTGTGCTTGAGAGCCTTTGCCTCCGCCTTGCGGGTGGCACGAGACTTTCGCTTCTTGAACAACCCCATCGAAAAGGACCCCGTTTCCAGGTGTTTGTGTGTTGCCAGGTACCTGCGCTTCGGCTTCAGCCTAGGGGAGCACATAATCTTCGTCATCGTGTGTTCCGTTAACAACCCCGCGCCCCAGCTCCCGATCATCGATTCGGGGGCGTTGACCCGATGCCGTCATCGGGTGCGTCTGGACGGGTTGTTTCCCGGGAAATCGGCTTCGGAACCCGTCGACACCGGCGTCAAGCAGCGCCAGGATGCCGCGATCGCGAAGCGCGCGGAGATCGCCGAACTCGTGATCGGTGCTGCTCCCGAGCGTTGGGTGAAGATCAACCCCGACCAATCGGCGTCGGCTCAGGCTCGCGACACCTTGGCTGCCTGTGAGGCCGGCGCGGACCGGATCTGGGGCGCGGTCTTGCCGGTCGAGCGCGACACCGGACGCAAGGGCCGCTGCGAAATGCTCATCCGTGACGACGAGGGCGGCGGGTACATCCCCGTCATTGTCGTCAATCACAAGGTGACCGATCCGGGTCAGGGCGCGATCACCTCGGGGCTCTTCGAATGGGAGCCCGCGGTCGATCCCAAACGCAAGGTCCGCAGTCAGGTCCGCGATCAGATGCGCGTCGCGCAGGTTTATCGGATGCTCGAGCGTCGTGGGCTGGCGAGCCCGTCGCTGACGGCAGGCGCGATCGGATACAACGGAGACTGCATCCTCGTCCACGACCTCAGCGCGATTCTCGACGATTACGACGAGCGTTTCGCCGACCGTATCGCTGTGGCCCGCGGTGAGGTGCTGACGTCTCCGTCACAGGTGAGCGAGTGCAAGTCGTGCCCGTGGTGGACCGAATGCAAGCAGGAATTGGTCCGCAACCGCGACGTCAGCCTCGTGGCTGTCGGATCGCGGGCCGAGCTTCTGCGCGACGTCGGCTGCAACACGATCGATCAGCTGGCCGCCTGGGACGGTGAGCCGCTCGAGGATTGGCCGCACGGAAATTTCGACGACGCAGTCGTGATCGCCAAGGCGTGGTTGGCAGATGCTCCGTTGGTGCGGCGGTTCGAGAAGATCTCGGTGACTCGGGCGGACATCGAGATCGACGTCGACATGGAGAGCTATCAGGAGCACGGCGCGTACCTGTGGGGGACGTTGCTCAATGTCGGCGGCTTCTCGATGTATCGAGGATTTGCGACGTGGGATCCGCTGCCGACGCGTGACGAGGCGCGGTCGTTCGCAGAGTTCTGGGGCTGGCTGATGGCGGAGCGTGCCGCGGCCGCTGCTTCGGGTAAAACCTTTGCCGCATACTGTTATTCGCGTTCAGCCGAGGACAAGTGGTTGTTGGACTCGGCGCGCAGGTTTGCCGGTGAACCCGGGATTCCGAGTAAGGACGAGATCCGCGAGTTCATCGACAGTCCGCAGTGGGTCGACATCTATCAAGCAGTGAGTGATCAGTTCATCTGCCCGAACGGAAAGGGGCTCAAGAAGATTGCGCCCGTCGCCGGCTTCAACTGGCGTGACGCCGAGGCCGGGGGTGAAGCGTCGATGGCGTGGTACCGCGAGGCGGTTGGCTACGACGGTGAGCCGGACGAGACGCAGCGGACACGCATCCTGCAGTACAACGAGGACGACGTCATTGCCACCAAGGTCCTCCGTGAGTGGATGACCGACCGCGCGGAGAAGGAAATTCCGCTGGCTTCCGAGTTGTAGCGCTGATCCGTTCTGTCGCGATTGTCTGAAACATCCTATTTAACAGTATGTTTCAACTCGTAGTTTCTCGTCATCGTGTGTCCGGAACCCGCATCCGCGCTACCTTCATCTGGTCGGCTCCACGATGGAGGGTGTTGCATGCTGAGCAGGCTGACTTCGAGTGCGAGCGACGCCGAACTGTCTGACGTCGAGCGGCGCGACCTCTTCGCACGCCAGATACTGCAGGTGACGACGGTCGCGCCACTGGCCAACATGGTCAATGTACTCAGCGTGTGCGCTTTGCTTGTGTATGTCGTACCCCCCGGTCACAACGAGTTTCGGGTGATCTGGGGTTCTGCGGCCTTCTTGGTCGTCCTCAATTCGGTGCGCGTCTGGATACCGCGAGTCGTCCTGAAGGGCCGGTACACGCCCAAACATACGACGAAGTACGACTACTGGGCGCTCATGCTCGAGGTGATCCTGCTCGGGCTTCTGCTTGTCGTTCTCGCCGCCGCGATGCTTCCCGTGACGGACAACTCGCGAAAGCTTGTGCTTCTAGCGACATTCGCCGGAGTCATGGGTGCCGGCGCCGTAGCATTGTCGACGGTTCGGTCGATAGCGGTAGCGTGGATTCTGGTGCACAGCATCGGATTGCTCGTCGTTATCCTGCCCAAGAGAACCACGGAATACGCTGTCCTCTCGTTCCAGTTGGTCGTGTACTCGGTGACACTGATTATCGGCGTCGTGTACCTCTGGGCGTCGTTCCGAAGTCGTTGTCTTGCCGAGTTCGAGGCTGCTGCCGAGCGCCAGACGGTCAGTTTGCTTCTCGACGATTTCGAGGGTGGGTCACGCGACTGGCTGTGGGAAGTCGACACCACCGGGACGTTGTCGCACACCTCCGCTCGGCTGTCGCAGATCTCGGGAGTTCCCGTCTCCGACTTGCGAACCCTGTCGCTGCGCGGATTGTTGGATCGGCTCGACGTGGGTTCGACGAAGAGTGGCCGAGCCGCGGTCCAGGTCATCGGAGATCACCTCGACCGCCTCATGCCGTTTCGAGAGGTCGTCATTCCCGTTCGTGTCGACGGCGTCGACCGATGGTGGTCTCTGTCGGGTCATCCCAGGCTATCCGAGGCCACGGAGTTCGTGGGTTGGCGAGGCGTGGGCTCGGACATCACCGAGAAGTACAACTACGAGCGGCGAATTTTGTGGCTTGCTGCAACCGACGGACTGACCGGGCTCCCGAATCGCCGGACGTTCGGCTCGGAGCTGTCCGACGCGCTCGGCACCGTCCGAACCGGCGAGGAAGTCCTTGTCGGAATCCTCGACCTGGACAATTTCAAGTCGGTGAACGACACGTTAGGGCACCCTGTCGGTGACAAATTGTTGATTTCCGTTGCTGCACGGCTCAATCGGGTGGTCGACGGCGCCATGTGTGCGCGAATCGGTGGTGACGAATTCGGCGTCGTCTTGCGGGGAACAGGGGACGGCGGAGAGGTGTTCGCTCGCTATCTGGATGCATTGCGTGAGCCGTTTTACGTGCGGGGGAATCGCATCGAGGTTCGTGCATCGATCGGCTATGCCGGCGCACCCGCGGATTCCGAAGATGCGGACACGCTTGTCATGTCCGCCGACCTGGCGCTGTATGCGGCAAAATCCGCCGGCAAGAACCGGGTAGGAAGATACTCACCGGTGCTGCGGGCGCGGGCCAGGGAGCGAGCATCGGCCCTGCAAGAACTTGGGCTTGCGATCGAGTCTCGGCAGTTCGAGCTGTACTACCAACCGCAGGTTCGTGCGGACACCGGCCGCGTCGAGGGTTTCGAGGCACTGCTTCGCTGGAATCACCCGGTGCGGGGCGTGCTTGCACCGCACATTTTCATCGATGTCGCGGAGGAGACCGGCCTGATAGTCCCTCTGGGGCTTCAGGTACTGAACATGGCGTGCGCCGAAGCCGCGACGTGGCCCGACGACACTTACGTGACGGTGAACGTCTCTCCGGTGCAACTGATGTCGTCCGGGTTCGGATCGGCCGTGAACGATGCGCTGGAGGCAAGCGGTCTTTCCGGCAAACGGCTTCAGCTGGAAATCACAGAGACGGGAGCAGTGGAGGAGCTTGCCGTCGCCGAGTTGGATCGCCTGCGTGCCACCGGAATTGCGATTGCCCTGGACGACTTCGGAACCGGCTATTCGTCTTTCGAGAGTTTGAAGAAACTGCCGTTGGACATTCTGAAAATCGACCGGTCGTTCATCACCGAACTGAGCGAGGGTGATTCGGCAGTTGTCACTTCGGTGGTCGAGGTGGCGAAGGCGCTCGGTATGCAGTCATTGGCGGAAGGCGTGGAGACGGCCGACCAGCTGAGGCTCTTGCTTACCGCCGGTTGCGAATTGGTTCAGGGTTACTACGTCAGCCGACCGATGCCGGCGAAGGAAGTGGCCGAGTACCTCAGCGCAACTGCCCACTCCAACGGTGGGTATTTTCATTCGTTCTGACAACTGTGCGCCTTTATTAACCGTGGGCGGTTAATAAAGGCGCACAGCAGGGAGGTTAGCGCGGCGCCATGCGCAGTGCGCCGTCCATGCGGATGGTCTCGCCGTTGAGGTAGTCGTGCTCGACGATCATCTGCGCGAGCTGCGCGTACTCGGACGGCTGGCCCAGGCGCGACGGGAACGGAACGCCGGCCTCGAGGCCCTTGCGGTACTCGTCGGTGACGCCTGCGAGCATCGGGGTGTCGATGATGCCGGGAGCGATCGTGTTGACGCGGATGCCGAACTGCGCAAGGTCACGGGCAGCCGGAACCGTCATGCCGTGCACGCCGCCCTTGGAGGCGGAGTACGCGATCTGGCCGATCTGGCCTTCGAAGGCAGCAACGGAAGCGGTGTTGATGACAACGCCGCGCTGGCCCGACTCGTCGACGGCCTCGGTCTTGGCGATGGCGTCGGCGGCCAGGCGCATGACGTTGAAGGTGCCGAGCAGGTTGACGGTGATGACCGTGCGGAACAGCTCGAGGTCGTGCGGACCCTTCTTGGACAGGATGCGTCCGGCCCAGCCGACACCGGCACAGTTGACGACGATGCGCAGCGGGGAGCCCGACTCGACGATCTGGTTGATCGCTGCTTCGACCTCTTCGCCGCTGGTCACGTCGGTGGGGATGAGGGTGACGCCGGCGGGGACGTTGTCGCCTGCGCGCTCGATCGACGCGGGCAGATCCAGGCCGAAGACGGTAGCGCCGGCGTCGGCGAGGCGCTTGGCTGTTGCGGCGCCGAGGCCTGATGCCGCTCCGGTGACCAGTGCTGCGGTTCCCTTGATTTCCACTTCGTGTGCTCCTCGAGTTAGCGATCGGTAAGGCGGTGGTACGTGTCGAGAACCATAACGCGAGGGTGTATGTGAGGGCGAACGCGCGAGACCCGCGTAGGGCTGGGTACCTTGGACGCGAGGTCTGAGAGCAAAGCACCGGACGAGAGGGGACCTGCGTGAGCAAGGCGCCTGTGCGTCCCGCCGCTTCTGTCGAGAATTTCGAGCGGTTGCAGCGCGACCCGCTCTTCGAAGATCTTGCCGAGCTGATTGCCGAGATTCTCTCCTACGCGTTCGACGCTCCGGCCGCCGTCGAGATCGAACAGTGGACGATCAGTTGCCTGCCGTCGACCAACCGATCCGCGGAGCGCCATCGCTTGTTCACGCTCAATATCGGTCCGATGGAGATTCTGAGCGTCGAGTGCCATCTGGTCGGCGGTAAGCCGATCGAGCACGTCATGTCCGTGTACGTATCCAGTTCGGCACTGGAATCGCGAACCGGATGCAGCATCGAAGAACTCGACGCCAAGCACGATCTGGTCGCCATCAGACGCACCGAGTTGGCGTCCGCCGACGGCGACGGGACCGTGATCGACTGCAGTCTCGAGGACTCGGATGCGTTGGAACAGTTTGCTCAACTGCCCGTCGACATGACGACGGTTCGTCCGCTCGCAGAGCATCTTGTTGCCAAGGGCAAGGGTCCATTTCGGCAATATCACAACTCCGGGTTCGCCAAATATGTACTGGAAAGGTCGCTCGACCATGGTTGATCAGTTGCCCATCCGACTCCCGCGTGTGCTGCGAGACGGGGACGATGACGGCGCGGTCGACGTGCTGCAGGAATATTTCACGAGGCCGCTCCGAAAGACCGGTTATCTCCGAACCGGTGCGTTGTGGGATTCCTGGGATCCCAGTGGCAATCGCGATCGTGATGCGAACATCTTCACCGCGGAAGATCTTGTTGCGGTGACGCTTCTGTCGGTTCAGGTTCCGGCGCAAGGAGCCTTCTTCCTGCTCGGGGAGAACAATGCCGAACTGAACCGACTCCTGGCGGACGTGGGCCCGGATCGCGATCTGTCGAACGAACCCGATCCCTTCACTCCGGAATCTCCGGTGTGGCGGTTGGAGACGGCGCTTCGAGAGATTCACGGTGTCGGGCGAACCATGGCGTCCAAACTGATCGCGCGCAAGCGTCCGCGACTCTTCCCGATCTACGACGACGTCGTCGGGCGGGAGTTGGGAACGAAGTCGGCCCACCTGGAACCCGTTCGCGTAGCCATGCGGGAAGACGAGTTGCAGAGTCGACTCCTCGATCTACGTGCACGAGCAGGTCTCGACGAATCCGTTCCGGTCATCAGGGTGTTGGACGTGCTGGCGTGGATGCAGGGTAAGGGATACAAACCGGCACTCTAGCTTTCTTGTCGGTGGGTGGGTTTATTGTCGAATGTATGTTCGATAACGGATCGACGGGCGGTGTGGGCACATCCGTCGATGACGGCCGTCCTGTCGTCGACCCACTCGTGTTGCCGGACATGCTCTTTGCGACGGCGCAGAGCGAGAACATGCTAGCCGCGCAAAAGGTGCTCGGTGCATCCATGTTGTCGGAGTCGAGATTCAACGCCGAACTCGACGTGTCCGGTGATGTCGACAAGGCGTGGCGGATCGCATGCAACGAGATCGCGGTCATGCTCACGTGCTCGCGTCGTACTGCCGAAGTCCACATCGAGATCGGTGATGCCCTACGGGAGTTCCTTCCGCTCACCAAGGTCGCCTTCGCTGCCGGCGAGCTGGACTATGCGCGTGTGCGCAAGATTGTCGACGGACTCACCGGGGTCGACCCCGAGGCGATCGCAGCACTCGAGCGCCGGGTACTTGCCTCGGCGCACCGTCTTCCGCCCGGGCAACTGGAGCGCGACATCGAGCGCCAGCTCTTTGCCTACGATCCGGATGCTGCCGCCGAACGTCGCCGGAAGATGCTGGAACACCGCGATGTTCGCACGCGAGCAGACCGTCACGGACTCGCCCAGTTGCAGGCAACACTCAGCGCGACCGAGGCCGTCGAAGCGCTTGGCCTAATCAACGAGGCCGCCGGAAGCGTCTGCAACCACGATCCACGAAATGTCTCGACCCGTAGGGCCGACGCACTGGTCGCTCTGCTGCACGGCGAACAGGGGCTGACTTGTCAGTGTGGCAGCGAAACGTGCGAGGCAGCATCCACAGCAGCTCGATCGACTGCATCCTCACGTCGGAAGCCGTTGTTGCACATCGTGTGTGATCTGGCGACGCTCCTCGGATTGATGTCAGATCCCGCGAGCATCGACGGATACGGGCCGATCGATCCTGATTTTGCTCGCGAGCTCGCCGCTGATTCCACCTGGCAGGCCTTGTTCGTTGATTTCCGCGCCCAGGCCGCGGGGAACCGACCGCGTCGGCAGCATGCTCCGACTGTCCTGCCGCTTGTCACCCGACGTGATCGCCCAAGTCGCGAACCGAACGGCTGCGGGGATCGGATTCGGGCAATGCAACGGTTGGTCGCGCGATCACCGGACATCGTTCGAAGATCGGATGGGCATGGCACCCAACCCGATCCGCCTCCCGGCGCGCTGACCTATGCTCCGGGAGCGGCTCTGGCCGCATTGGTGCGGGCCGTCGACGGTCACTGCCGGTTCCCTGGTTGTTCGGTGCCCGCGAACAGGTGCCAACTCGACCACATCACCGAGTTCGATCCTTCCGATCCGAGACGCGGTGGGTGGACCATTGCGAGCAACCTCCAATGCCTGTGTCGTCATCACCATCAGGTGAAGACATACAGGTTGTGGACACCGGTGATGCTGGAGGACCGTGCCATTCACTGGACCGATAAAACCAGCGGGTTGACGGCGGTCACGGTTCCGGAGAGGCACTGACTTCGAAGATGGTCTCCAGACCGTCTTCTTCGTCCCACTGCTCACCGACTTCGTTGAAACCGTACTGGCTGATCAGGTTTCGAGAGGCGGCATTGTCCGGACTGATGGTCGCTCGAACGGTGTGTACTTCGGATTCGCGACTCGCGACGTCGAGAAGTATCTCGAGGGCGGTTCGTGCGTAGCCCTGACGCCGGAACGCCGGGTCGATGCGATATCCGACCTCCACCATCCCGCGCGCATCGGGGCGACCGTGGAATCCGGCCAACCCCACCGGCGTCGAGGTGCAGGCATCGACTGCGATGCGGGTGATCCACGCGCTGTCGAGGGGATTCTCTGCTATCTGCTTGCTCCGGTAGCGCCACAAGCCCTGGCATTCTTCGCCGAGGAGATACGGGGTCAGGAGGTTGGGTGCGAGTTCCATTGCAAGAGTGGCGTTGTCTTCACCCAGTGCGTGCACGGCGAGTGATGGAACCTGGATCAGTTGAAGTCCCCGTCCGTCGAGTGTCCAGGGTAGTTCGGTGACTGTCACAGGTCGGCGATGGGGGTCGACAGCGTTATGTCGACACCGATGCTCCGGAGATTGCCGTCGAGGACTTGCCAGATGGAGCGTTCGAGGAATTCGGCCAATTCCGCACTGGTCACATCGGAACCCGGCTGGCTGAGCCAACGGTTGACGCTGACGTCGACCAATCCGATGACGCCGAAAGCCAAGGGCTCAGCCATCTTCGACGGTTTGCCACGGCTGGTGAGGATCGTGCCCAACAAATTTCCCAATTGGACGGCGATTGCCGTCTTGGTTCCGGTCACCACTTTCGAACCGGTGGCCCGCGTACTCGGCGAGCCCTTGCCTAAAAAGTGGTGCAGTCGTGGATATTTCACAATCCACTGGAGGTAGGTCTCGACGGCCCGTGAGATGGCCTCGCCGACGGTGCCCTGCGGCGTGAGAGTGGGGGCCAGGTCGGTCATCATCATCTCGAGGATGCGGACTCGCAGCTGCTCGTCGAGGTCGGCTCGATCCTTGAAAATCCGGTAGACAACAGAGCGGGGGACGTCGGCGCGCTCGGCGATCTGCTGGACGCCGACGTCGGCGCCACCTTCGTTGACTGCATCGAGTGCTGCGTCGAGGATCCGCGCTTTGCGCTGCTCCTTGTGATCGTTCCAGCGAGTGCTGCGCCCGTCGGGCTGCGCCGACTCGGCTGTTTTTGTCATAAATCGAACGATACTCACCCCGCCATTGACTGGACAAGATGTCTCACATACTTTGGTGGGACAGCGTGTCACACACAGATACCGTTCTCTTCAGGAGTGGCAATGAGTAACAGGGTTTTTGTCGTCGGCGTCGGCATGACGAAGTTCGAGAAGCCGGGAGCCCGCGAGTGGGACTACCCGGATATGGCACGCGAGTCGGGTACCAAGGCGCTCGAAGATGCGGGTATCGACTACACCGAGGTCGAGCAGGCATACGTCGGCTACGTCTACGGCGAGTCCACCGCAGGTCAGCGCGCTGTCTACGAGCTCGGTCTGACGGGTATCCCCATCGTCAACGTCAACAACAACTGTTCGACGGGATCGACCGCGCTCTACCTCGCCACGCAGGCGGTCAAGAGTGGTCAGGCCGACTGCGCACTCGCGCTGGGCTTCGAGAAGATGCAGTCCGGGTCCCTCGGATCCACCTACGACGACCGAGAACAGCCCCTCATGCGGCACCTCCTCGCTCTCGCCGAGCTGCAGGAGTTCGCGATGCCGCCCGCTCCGTACATGTTCGGCGCCGCGGGCGTCGAGCACATGGAACGCTTCGGAACCACTGCCGAGCAGTTCGCGAAGATCGCCGTCAAGAACCACAAGCACTCGCTGAACAACCCGTACGCCCAGTTCCAGGACGAGTACACCCTCGAGCAGATCCTCGAAGCACGCCAGATTCACGGGCCGCTCACCAAGCTCCAGTGCTCGCCCACCTCGGACGGATCCGGCGCGGCGATCATCGCCAGCGAAGCATTCGTCGAAAAGCACGGGCTCGCTGCTCAGGCGATCGAGATCGTCGGACAGGCCATGGTCACCGACATGAACAGCACTTTCGAGGACAAGAGCGCCATCAGCCTCGTCGGCGCGGACATGACCCGCAAGGCCGCCGAGAAGGTATACGCCCAGGCCGGGATCACCGCCGACGACGTCGACGTCATCGAACTCCACGACTGCTTCTCCACCAACGAGTTGCTGACCTACGAGGCACTTGGACTGTGCGCCGAAGGTGACGGCGGCAAGCTCGTCGACGCCGACGACACCACCTACGGCGGACGCTGGGTGGTCAACCCGTCCGGCGGCCTCATCTCGAAGGGCCACCCCCTCGGAGCAACAGGCCTCGCGCAGTGCGCCGAACTCACCTGGCAGCTCCGCGGAACCGCGGACAAGCGTCAGGTCGACGGCGCGAAGGTCGCCCTCCAGCACAACATCGGACTCGGCGGTGCAGTTGTCGTGACCGCATACAAGCCCTACGCACGCTGAATCACACCCTCAACCCGCCAGCTACCCACTAGGAGTTTCATCATGGCTTCCGTTTCCGTCTCCGCCGTACTGCCCGCATCCCCCGAGAAGACCTGGGATGCGCTCTCCGATCTGTCTCGCTGGGAAGAGTGGCTCACCATTCACCAGGGCTGGAAGAGTGAACTCCCCACCGAGGTCGCGTTGGGCGCCAAGTTCACCGAGGTCGTCTCCGTGATGGGTATGGCCAACAAGATCGAGTGGACCGTCGAAGAGGTCGAGGTTCCGAAGATGGTCAAGATTGCCGGTACCGGAATGGCCGGCGTCACCGTCGAATTCATCCTCTCGGTCGAGGCCGACGGTGCGGGTTCGAAGGCAACCGTCGACGCCAGCTTCAAGGGCACCATGATCGTCGGGCCGATCGGCAAGGCAGTTGCCAAGAACGCCAAGGCTGATCTCGAGGCCTCGCTGGCCAAGTTCGCCGAGCTGGTCGGGTAACGGCTCGATGACGACACCGAAGACCAACGCGGTCGAATTCGATACGTCCGGGCTGGACGTATGGACCGATCCGGAGCACTTCGAGGTGACAGCCGAGCGCATCGCCGAATATGCCGCTGCCACAAACGACCCCATCGAGCGACACCTGAAAGGCGAGATCGCTCCGCCGGTCTTCGCGGTGGTACCCGTCTTCATGTCGATGGCACCCGCTGCGCTGTCGGTGGCGCCGGTCGAACTGCTGATGAAGCTCGTTCACGGTGAGCAGGACTTCCTGTTCCACCGTCCGATCTACCCCGGTGACCACCTTGTCGCTCGTGCCAAGCCCATCGGATTCGAGGGCCGGGACAACGGATCCACCGTCGTCATCTACGTCGAAACCAAAACCGACAAGGGTGAATTGGTCAACGAGCAGTGGATGACGGCCTTCTTCCGCAAGGTCGACGCGGGCCCCGGACTTGGCGAGAAGGCTCCCGAACACCGATTCGACGACGCTCTTCGCGCTGGTAGACCCGCAGCGGTGGTGAACCAGCACATCGACGAGGACCAGACATTCCGGTACTCACCGGCTTCCGGCGATCCGATGCCGATTCACCTCGACGAGGAGATCGCTCGGATGTCCGGTCTCCCCGGAATCATCAACCATGGACTGTGCACGATGGCGTTCACGTCGTGGGGAGCCCTGACCGAACTGGCAGGCGGCGAGACCGAGCGGTTGCGCCGTCTCGCAGTGCGATTCGCGAAACCCGTACTCCCGACCCAGGACATCGAGACGGTGTTCTACAAGTCGGGTTCGGCAGACGGAGCCACGTCGTACTCGTACGAAACCAGCGCGGTCGGCGACCTCGTGATCAAGGACGGCCTGGCGGTCATCGCCGACAAATGAGTCTTCATGTCCGACAACTGAACTGATGGGAATCTGAACTGATGGGAAGTCTCGACGGTCGCGTAGCGATCATCACCGGAGCAGGACGCGGCATCGGCCGTGAGCATGCGCTGCTCTTCGCTCGTGAGGGTGCGAGCGTCGTGGTCAACGATCTCGGCGGAGCAAACGACGGTTCCGGTGCAGATGCCGGCCCCGCGCAGCAGGTAGTCGACGAGATCGTCGCTGCAGGCGGCAAGGCTGTTGCCAACACCGACAACATCGCCACCTGGGACGGCGCCGAGGGCCTCGTCAAGCAAGCCGTCAGCGAGTTCGGCCGACTCGACGTACTGGTCAACAACGCCGGCATTCTTCGTGACGCCTTCATCGCCGGTATGGACGAGAGCCAGTGGGATGCAGTCATTGCCGTGCACCTCAAGGGGCACGCAGCGACGCTGCACCACGCTGCCGCGTACTGGAAGGACCAGAGCAAGGCAGGCGAGACCGTCAACGCTTCGGTCATCAACACCGCTTCGGCTTCGGGTACCTTCATGCCCAATGCGGGCCAGGGCAACTACGGTGCCGCCAAGGCGGGCATCGCAGCCCTGACGTTGGTGGCCGCTGACGAGCTCGATCGATACGGCGTGCGCGTCAACGCAATTGCGCCGATCGCGCGTACTCGACTGACGCTGGCGACACCCGGTATGGGTGCGCTCTTCGCGGCCGAGGTCCCCGAGGGTGAGTTCGATGCGTTTGCGCCGTCAAACATCTCGCCGCTCGTGGCCTATCTCGCGGCGGCGGACTGCAAGCTCACCGGCAAGGTGTATGCCGTTCAGGGTGGGGCCATCACGGAACTCGCCGGCTGGCACGGTGTGAACACCATCGAGAGCGAGGGTCCCTGGACCACCGCCGACCTCGCAGAACGACTGTAAGCGCATGGCACGCAACGCATACGAACTCGGTCTCGGGCTGAGTGAGGAGCACACCGCGCTTGCAGATTCGGTGCGCTCCTTCGCCGAGCGCACCATCACCACCGAGCAGGTGCGCGCGGCCGTGGAGTCGCGGACCGAGGACAAGTTCCCCCAGTTCTGGACGGCACTCGTCGGGCAGGACCTTCTCGGGCTCGCGGTTCCGGAAGAGCAGGGTGGCCACGGCGCCGGCCTGCTGACCTTGGCGGTGGCACTGGAAGCATTGGGCCGCACAGTCTCTCCCGGCCCGTTCGTTCCGACGGTATTGGCAAGCGCCGTTCTCGGCGCCGCCGATTCCAAGGCGGGACCCGAGTTCCTGCCCGGTCTGATCGACGGAAGTCGTACGGCAGCAGTCGCCTTGGGTACACCGTTGGCGGCCGAGTCGTCGGACGGTGGGTACAAGATCACGGGCGCACTCGACGGTGTGCTCGGTGGTGAGCACGCCGACGTACTGCTGGTTCCGATCCAGTTGCCCGAGGGCGTTCGCTACGCGGTGCTCGAGAGCAGCGCAGTCGCGATCACCGTTCAGGACAGCATCGACGTGCTGCGCGGTAGTGCGCGGATCGAAGCTGACAATGTTCAGATCAGCGCCGAACGGATACTCGACGGTCTCACCGAGGCGCGGGTACGGTCCATTGCCGCAGTCGTTCTCGGCGCCGAAGACGTCGGCGTCATGTCCTGGTGTGTTTCCACTGCGTCGGAGTACGCCAAGACACGCGTGCAGTTCGGGCGACCCATCGGCCAGTTCCAGGGCGTCAAGCACAAGTGTGCGCAGATGGGCATTGCGCTCGAGCAGGCACGCGCCGTTGTGTGGGATGCGGCAAGCGCATTGGACAAGGGCGACGACACGGCAGATTTTGCCGCCGACATCGCCGCAGTCATCGTGCCGGACGCCGCAGTGCAGGTAGCGCAGGACTGCGTGCAGGTTCACGGCGGCATCGGATTCACGTGGGAGCACGACGCACACCTGTACTACCGCCGCGCGCTCTCGATCCGCGGCATTCTCGGCACCCGCGAGGATCGAGCCAATCGTGTTGCGCAGCAAGCACTTGACGGTGTCAGCCGGGCTTCGGTTCTCGAACTGCCGCCGGAGGCAGAGGAGATCCGCGGCGGCATCGCGGCCGAGCTTGCCAAGTTGGTCGAGCTCGACGAGGACGACCAGCTGATCGCGCTCGGCGACGGCGGCTGGGTTCAGCCTCACCTGCCGAAGCCGTACGGGCGCGGCGCCGCTCCGCTCGAGCAGATCGTCATCTCCCAGGAAATCAAGGCTGCCGGTATCTCGATGCCGCAGCTTCTGATGGGAACGTGGGCAGTGCAGGCCGTCGTGGCACATGGTTCGGACAAGCAGAAGCAAGAGCTGGCCGTGCCTACCCTGCAGGGTGAGCTGGTGTGGTGCCAGCTCTTCAGCGAGCCCGGTGCTGGTTCCGACCTTGCGTCATTGTCCACGAAGGCCGAAAAGGTCGACGGCGGTTGGAAGATCACCGGTCAGAAGATCTGGACCACGGTTGCGCAGTTCTCCGACTGGGCAATGCTGATCGCCCGCACGGACGCCACCAAGCCGAAGCATCAGGGCATCACCTACTTCGTGCTCGATATGTCGACACCGGGCATCACCGTCCGCCCGCTGCGTGAGATGACGGGCTCGGCGTTGTTCAACGAGGTGTTCCTCGACGACGTGTTCATCCCCGACGAGAACGTGGTCGGTGAGGTCAACGACGGGTGGAACGTCGCCCGGACGACGCTGGCCGGCGAGCGCGTCGCGCTCAGCCAGAAGATGGAGGCGTACGCCTCGGACTCCGATCTGCTGAAGTTCGCGAAGTCGGCAGACCTGAGCCCGATCGGACGCTACCGTGTCGGCGAGCTGGTTGCGGAGAGTCAGGCGATCGATCTCATCGGTTCCCGCGTTGTGCTCAAGCAACTTTCGGGAATCGACGTGAGTACGACGTCGAGCGTCGGCAAGCTGTTGGCGATGAAGATCAGCCAGTCGATTGCCGAGTTCGTCGTCGCCGAACTGGGTGCTGCCGGAGCGGTCAGCATCCCAGGTCAGCCAAGCGACAAGGCGATGGAGCAACTCATTTCGGGCCGTGCCACCACCATCTACGGTGGCACAACCGAGGTGCAACTCAACGTGATCGGTGAGCGCATGCTCGGATTGCCGCGAGACTGAGGGTATTTACCGGCGAGGCTCAGTCCTGGATTCTTCTCCAGGGCTGAGCCTCTTCCAGTTCGAAGGCCAATTCGAGGAGCGTGCGCTCGTCGCCGAGATCGGCGGAGAAATGCGCAGCCAACGGCAAACCGTTGCTGGTCTGATGCATCGGTAGCGAAATCGCGGGACCTCCGGAGATGTTGTTCAGTGGCGTGAACGATGTGTACGCGATCAGCTTGTCGAAGAGTTCCTCGAAAGGCTGAGCGGGAGAGAGGTATCCCAGCTCGGGGGTGGTGTGCCCCAGGGCCGGCGAGAGCACGACGTCGTACTTCAAGAACATGGCGCTGTATTGCTGCTGGAGCCGTCGCAGACGATAGAGCACGCGCGGCGTCTTCACCAGGTTCTTCCGGTACAGCGTGTAGAGGCCCTTGGTGAGATTGTCGGTGCCGGACTTGTCGAAGTCGGGTCCGAGCATTTGTTTGCCACCGGTGGAGATGGCAAACGACAGAAAGCCCCAGTAAATGCTGAAGTCGTCGATGAATTCGGGGCCGACGGGCAGTGCTGCGTCCTCGACATGATGGCCAAGGCTTGCAAGGAGTTCGGCCGTAGCTTCGACGGACTTGCGCGTCTCGTCGTCCGTCTTGGTGACGGTGACGGAATCGGCGATCACGCCGACGCGCAGGCGGGTTGAGCTGGGTCCTTCGATCAAGCGAACCGGTGCGAGTCGCGGATTGCGGTAGTAGTTCTCAGCCGCAGACATCCATCGTGCAGTGTCGCGAACAGTGCGAGTAACGGCGCCCTGGGCGATCAACCGGATCGGCATCGACTTGTCGGCCGGATCGGCGATGGTGCGTCCGCGAGTGGGTTTGAGTCCGACGAGTCCGCAGGCAGCGGCGGGAATGCGAATCGATCCACCGCCGTCGTTGGCGTGCGCGATCGGGAGTACGCCGGCAGCAACAAGCGCGGCTGCGCCTCCCGAGGAAGCGCCCGACGAGTACGCCGGATTCCACGGGTTGTGCACGGGTTCTTCCGTCATGTATTCGGTGGACGCACTGAATCCGAACTCGGGCAGTCGGGTCTTGCCGATCGAAATGGCCCCGGTGGAGAGGAACTGCTTCGCAAAATCGCTGTCGGCTTTGGCGGGGATCGCGGTGAAGGCGGTACTGCCCTGCTGGGTGGGAAGGCCGGCGCTGTCGGTGTTGTCCTTGATCGCGGTGGGGACACCGGCAAAGACGCCCTTGGCGGGGCGGTTGCTCCTGGCGAGGGCACGATCGAAATCAGTGCAGGCCAGACCGTTCAATTGCCCCTGCACTGCCTCGGCGCGGGCGATCGATGCCTCCATGACTTCCCGTGCGGTCACCTCGCCTGATTCGATCCGGGCGGCGACGGCGGTGGCGTCGAGGTCGCCCAGGGCGTCGTCGGTGAAAGCGTGGATGGGGGTGTTCGCGGTCATGGGGATCCTTGTCAGGCGGAGGCACTCAGGTCGTCCGTCCAGCATATTGGACGGACGACCCCTGAGTGGCGCTATCTGTGGATTGCGGTATCAGCTACCGAAGATCGTCACTGCCTGCTCGGCCGCCTGCGGCGCCTGCTGGAACACTCCCTGGGGGATGAACTGCTGCGGAATGAACTGCTGGGGGCCCAACTGCTGGAAGTTCGTGACCATCGGGTGGATGACGTTGTTGAATACATCGTTGAACATGTGTTGTGTCCTTCGGATACAGCGTTTTTCGAACTTCTGACTCCATCGACACTAAGCACGGTTCTGGTGAGTTTCAACGAAAATCACTGATACACAGTCAAGTTCAAGTTCATTGCCAGCTGGGGGCCAGGAATCGGTCTTCCTTCACAGCTTGGACGCTGCGCCGTGCAGGTTCTTGGCTGTCGGGGAGGTCTCGACGGATTTGGGATCGGGGTACGTGCCCAGTACGCGATCGGCAGTTCCCGCGGTGGTGACGGTGAACCAGTAGTGCTCGTTCTTGAAGTGGTGGTTGCGGTGATTGCGCCAAACCGACCGGTAGAGAGCAGTTTTCGGCTTGTAGTCACTGTGGATGAGGAAATGTGTCCACTCGTAACCGAGGCCGAGCACGGAAATGAAGGTCAGGAACGCCAGACCGAGTTCGACGCGGGGAAATGCCAGGAGGGCGACGGCTGTCAGAACGGGAATCACGATCAGGAGCGTCTGCCACGGGATGAAGATGAGTGAGACGGTTCGCGGCGCAAAGTGGTGTTCCCGATGGCTGCGCGCCAGCCGTGAATCGAGTGTGACGCCGGCAATGGTTCGCGGCTTCCAATGGAGAACGAAGACGTGAATAATCCACTCCACGAAGGGGAATGCGGCAAGCATCACGAGCGGAACGAGGGCGTCGGTGATCTGCCAGTTGCCCACTGCGATGCGCGCCGCCGCGGCGGCCAGCAGCATGGTGCCGATCATCCATGGCGTCGGTGACTTGCGGAACGTCCGTGCGGCATCGGCGAGAGTAAGAGGCTTGCTCATGGTTTCAGTCCTTCCAGGAAGGTGAGAGCGTCGCCGATTGCCGTCGTGCCGGTGTGAAGGAGCTGTGCGGCTGACGTCTCGGCAGTTGGCTCGTCGTGTGAAGTGATGGCGGAGGCCAGTTTTCGATACAGGTCGGTCTGGCCGACTTCGGCGACCATGACGGATGCAAGTGCAGTCATAGCCGGCTCGTATGCAGCCCGAAGGCTGTTGAAGATCAAACGGAAGGCAATGGAATCTGCGCTGTCGACGACGACGTCCCAGAACGCCAGAGCGCGGTCTTGCAACTCCACTGGATCTTCGGTGGCGCCTAGTTGATCAACGGCCGTGTCGAGTTCTCGGGCGGATTCCGCGGAGATGCGACGGGCGGCCAGCACAGCGATCTGCGGTCCCATCAACTCGCGAGTTTCCAGGACGCTGCGCACCACGCTCAGGTCGGGGACGCCGTCGCGCACCAGCAGCTGGGGGAGAAGTTCGGGTCCGGCCTGGCGTCGAAAATCGCGCACCGACGTGGACTCGCCCTGGCGGACCTCGACGAGTCCGGCCTGGGCGAGCTTCTGAATTGCCTCGCGGACTGCGGGCCGCGAGACGCCGAATGCCTCGGCGAGCTTGCGCTCGCTGGGTAGCGCCTCGCCCGCAGCCAGCTCTCCGGCCAGCACTTTCACCGAAATCTGGTCGAAGACTGCGCCGGAGGCCGAGGTACGTGCAACGGGTTGAAACATGTACCGACCGTAACCCGCTTATCGGTAAGAGGTCAAGTGGTAATACCAGTTCAACGATTGGCGTCTTGGCGCGAAAGAGATACGTCTTGGCCAAGAGGCTTCACCGTAACGGTGCAGGTGAGAGTAATTTTAGGTAGCCCTAATTCGGATAACCGTCAGGAAACCCATGACATCACTCCTGTTACCGACTCCAGATACCGATGCAGAGTTCGCTCGCATCACCGCTGCCCTGACTCGACGCGGCTTTCTCGGCGGAAGTGCCGCCGCACTGTCCATGCTCGCCCTTGCCGGATGCAGCAGTGAGGACGGCGGTGACGGTGCGGAAGGCGAAACTCGGACGGTGCAGACGCACTACGGATCCGTGGATGTTCCCGTTGATCCGCAGCGCATCGTCGCCGTCTCCTACAACACCCCGTGGCAGTTGCAAGCCGTCGGCGCCCGACCCGTCGCGACGCTCGACTACAGCGCGTACATCGACCAGTTCACCCCAACACAGCAGAAGTTCATCGACGGCTTGTCCACGGTGGGGGTTTTCCTCGAGGTCAACCGCGAAGCCGTCGTGGCTGCCGCGCCTGATCTCATCGTCGGCGATGCGTACGAGATCGACGAGGACATGTTCCGCGAGCTCTCGAAAATTGCTCCGACAGCGGTGTATTCGGGCACGAACCGATCGGATTGGCGCGCTGTCGCCGAGGGTGTCGCAGACGCGGTCAACAAGGGTTCGGCATTGACGTCGAATCGCGAGAAGTATCAGGCGATGCAAGAGCGAATCCGCACCGAATACGCCGCGCAGCTTGGCGAGAATCGGTGGGCCCAGGTTGCTATCGGTGGTTCGGAAGGGCACTTCTCCATCTTGTATCCAACCGGAGTGACCGGCGCGATGCTCGCCGACCTGAACGTGACCCGCGGCGAATTCATCCCGGACCTGCGCCCAGCCACCGGCTTCGAAGCCTTCCCGCTCGAACAACTCGAAATGCTGCGGGACGTCACCGTCGTCATCTACCCGAAGCAGCCGAACGGAACTGATTCTGCAGGAATGAAATCCGTCTTCGCCAGCCCGCTGTGGAGCCGCATTCCGGCAGCAGCTTCGGGCCGGGTATTCGGAATCAGCACTCAGGTCACCGACTACGGCACTGCAATCAACTGGCTCAACGAACTCGAAACCGGCGCCTTGGAGGCACTTTCATGACATCACTTCTATTGCCCACCGCTGACACCGATGCCGAATTCGCTCGCATTACCGCAGCACTTACCCGACGCGGTTTCCTCGGAGCCGGTGCCTTGGCGGGGATCGGATTGCTCACGGCCTGCGGAACCAGCTCCGGTGAATCGGCCGAGGGTTCGATGCGCACCATCAACACGGCTCTGGGGCAGGTGGAAGTGCCCACCAACCCGCAACGGGTGGTCAGCGCCGATTACTACACGGGCCCCGCGATGTTCGACGCCGGGTTCACACCGGTCGGATTGCCGGTCGACTACGAGAACGCCGACGGCGTCCCGGAACCCTATGCGTCCGCTCTGCGGTCTCTCCCGAAGGTGGGACGCTGGTACGAGCCCAACGCCGAGGCGATAGCGGCTTTGTCTCCCGACCTGATCGTGATGACCAAC
This sequence comes from Rhodococcus sp. MPR-R1B, assembly GCF_058793255.1. NCBI lineage: Bacteria > Bacillati > Actinomycetota > Actinomycetes > Mycobacteriales > Nocardiaceae > Rhodococcus > Rhodococcus sp. MPR-R1B. The sequence goes on along the minus strand of NZ_JBXAFO010000007.1, from coordinate 212,919 downwards.
CTGCTGTCGGAGAACAACCCGGATCTTTACGAGCAGATCCGGTCGATCGCACCGACCGCGGTTTTTGCCGAAGACGGGCAGTACGCATGGAAGGAGCGCGCCTTCGGAGTCGCGGACGCGCTGAACCAGAGCGCGAAGGTTCAAGAGTTGGCAGATCGGTACGAGGCGCGGATCGCCAAGTTCCGCAGCGACAACGCTGATGTGCTGAGCAAGGTGAAGGTCGTCTACACCACGTACTTCGAGGAGAGTGGTTTCTCGCTGTACTCGCCGACCAAGTATCAGACGACGGTCATCAGCGAGGCCGGGTTCCAGTTCAACGACCGTTCGCTCGCAATTCCCGCCGGCAGCAACGAGTGGTTCCCGAGGGAGCAGTTGGAGCTACTCGACGAGGCCGACGTCATCATCACCAACAGTGGCAAGGGCCCCATCAACGAGAAGTTGGCGAACGACACCATCTTCCAGCGTCTGCGCGCCGTCAAGAATGATCAGGTGTACTCGTTCGACTACGAGGGCGTCGCGTCCTTCGGTTGGGCCCTGACGTTCCTCGAGCAGTTCCAGCCGATCGCTGAGGAGATCAGAGCCAAGCTCTGATCTCCTCAGCAATCAAGAGGACGCCGGTGTCACCACATCCAGCCTCGGTTGATGCTGGTCGGTGTATGCCCACGGGCGGATCTTCTCCAGTGCTTTGCCGATCCGGAACACGGTCGGTTCGTCGTACGTATGGCCGACGATCTGGACGCCCGTGGGAACACCGTTGTGTGCGTGTCCACTCGGCACCGCCAATACGGGGCACCGATTTGCGACGTTGAACGGCAATGTGAGAAGTGCTTCGGCGGTGGTGTTCACGTGCTGACCCGCCACAGTGAGGCCGTCGAGCAAAGACTCGCCTGCCGGGAAGGCGATGGTGCCCGAAGTCGGGCAGATCAGCGCATCGAATGGAGCCATCGCCTCGGCGAGCTCTCGTTGCATTTGGGTTTCTTTGCGAAGGCCGTCCAGAAATGACATTTCCGCAGCGCCCTTCGACGTGATCGCGACGTTGTCGAGCGTGTAATCGGCAAGAAGATCACCGTGGACGCGAGCAACTTCCGCGACGGATGCCCCCATGATCGTTCCGAAATGCACCTTCACCGCTGCTGCCATCGAATCACGAGTCCACGGCAACTCGATCTCCTCGACGATCGCGCCGGCATCGACCAACGACTGTGCGAGAGCCCGGGTGTTCGCCTCGATGTCAGGTTCGATGGGGAAGTCACCGAGCCGCAGGCACAAGGCAATTCGCATTCCCTCGACCGACGGGTACTCGTGTGGCAGTGTGATCGCCGGCCTCAGCGAAGAATGGTCACGCGGGTCCGGCCCGATCAGAACGTTGGCCAAAAGAATTGCGTCGTCGACAGTTCGGGCCATCGGACCGTCGCCACGGTAGGAATCCATGGACAGCGGGGCGACCCCGGCGATACGCCCGTACGATGCCTTGAGGCCGACGGTGCCGGTAAAGCCTGCCGGGCCTCGTGTCGACCCGCCGATGTCGGATGCTGTTGCCAGAGTGGTAGTTCCGGCGGCGAGTGCGGCGCCCGCACCTCCGGATGAACCTCCGGGGCTGTAATCGAGGTTCCAGGGATTGCGGGTCACGCCCCACAAAGGAGAGTGTGTGAACGCCGCGACGCAGAATTCCGGTGTCGTCGTGCGTGCGTGAATCAGGCCGCCTGCTGCCAGAACTCGGTCGATCACGGGTGCGTTCTCGCGGGCGATGTTGCCGCGTCCCGCCAGAGAGCCTTCGGTCAGCGACTTTCCGGCAATGGAGTGTTTTTCCTTGGCAGCTACCGGAATTCCCTCCAGCGGCCGCGGGTCGGGTCCTTGGCCGCGATACCGGCTCTCGGCATCCCGGGCGCCTGCGAGTGCCTCGTCGAACATCTCTTCGGTGAAGGCATTGATGTGAGGTTCGAGCTTCTGGGTTCGGTCGATGATTGCCTTTAGCAGTTCGACCGGAGACAATTCCCGCGCGCGAAAGTGAGCAATGGCTTCGGTGGCGCTGAGGTAGTGCAGTTCGTCTGACATGACGTTATCTCCCTGGGACAGTATGTGTGGGAATCACGCGCTCCGCGCAAGGGCTCCCAGCGCGGCCGCGGTCATGGCTGTAACACCTTCGGGTAGGGCCGCGGCGGGATCTGGGGCGAAGCGCGGTGAATGATTGGACGGCGTGCCGGGTGGTATCCGTCCCTCAGCGAGCGCGGCAAGGGCGGTTCCGTCGAAACTTTGAAGTGCCGTTCCGCCGAAATGCCAGAATACGGAGGGGCATTGGGCGGCGGTGCCGAAGATGCCGAAGTCCTCGCTACCCGAAAGTGGTTGTGACAGAGTATGCATTCCCAAGCCGGCCTGTCGCAGGTCGGACATCACCGTGGACGTGGCGTCCGGAGTGTTGACCGTGGCCGGAAAGCCGTTGTACGCATGAACGTCCGGCGCGTCGGTGGCGCCTGCCCCGTCAGCTTCTGCGCGAGCGATCCTGCCCACCGATTCGAGCATGTGATCTCGCGACGACGCACTGAAAGTTCGCAGGCTGAGTAGCAGTTCGGCGTCGTCGGCAATGATGTTCGCAGCTGTGCCGGCGTGCAAGGCTCCCACCGTGAGCACAGGTGCTGTCGGGGTTGCCGCTTCATGAGCGACCAGACTTTGAATGCGCAGCGCGAAAGACGCTGCCATCAACAAAGGGTCGATGCATGCGTACGGTGATGACGCGTGTCCACCACGGCCGTGAAAGACCACTCGTATCGTGTCGGATGCTGCCATCAAGATGTCGGGTTTGCTGACCAACATCCCCGCCGGAGTCGGGCCCACGTGCTGTCCCAGGCAGAGGTCCGGTCGTGGGAAGCGGTCGAAGATTCCGTCGTCGACCATCGCACGAGCGCCGGAGCCGGTCTCCTCAGCAGGCTGGAAGACCGCGACAACAGTCCCGGTGATCGATGTCGGATCCGCGGAAAGTGCTGCGCACGTGGCAAGTAGCGCGGTTACGTGGACATCGTGGCCACACGCATGCATGACTCCATCAGTTCTGGAGGCGTAGGACAGCCCGGTGTCTTCTGCCACCGGCAACGCGTCCATGTCGGCGCGTAGCAGGATCACCGGACCGCTGCTCCCTTCGAGAACACCGACGACACCCGTACCGCCGACCCCGACCGTGACGTCCCAGCCACCGATTCGCCGAAGTTCCTCGGCAACAATTGCGGCGGTGCGAGTTTCGTCGCCGGACAACTCGGGGTGTGCGTGTAGGTCCCGGTAGAGCTCGAACCAGTGCGGCTCGACGGTTCGCAACCGCGACGGGTCTCCGAACTCGAGATTCGAAAGCAGTTGATTCATGGTTGATCTTCTTTCAGTTGGCGGTTTTCAGTTGCACCAGGTTCAGCATCTTTTCCCGGGTTTGTGGTGCTGCCATGACCGCGACGATCGCCACGACAGGCCCGAGCGCGAGAGATACGAACGCCGCTGACCAGGAGAGGTGGTCCACGATGAATCCGAATACCAACGGCGCGACTATTCCGGCGACCATGCCGCCGAAAATGATCATCGACGAGGCTGCTCCGACCACCGACGAAGGCAGGCTACGAAGCGGAAGTGCAAAACACGGCATGAAAGCGAAAGAGGCAGCGGCAGATCCGAGGGTGACGAGAACGACGAACAAGGCCGTGTTGGAGACGAAAGGAATCGAAACGAGCATCACGATGCACGCGAGCATGGACGGCACCACGACGACACGACTGTTGCCAGCCAGCCGATCGGAGATTCGCCCGCCGATGACGGTGGTCACGGCGGCCACCACGGTAGCCGGAATCAGAAGGAGGCTTGCGCTCGAGAGGGCGATTCCACGTTCGTCATGGAGGTACGACGGAACCCACGACGACATCCCCCAGATCACGAAGTCGTATCCGAAGAACATCAAGGCGAAGAGCCACATCGCGCGGGAGCGAAGTACGGTGCGCATGTTGTCCCAGGAAGAATCCGGACCGTGGTCGATCTCCGCCGGAAGTGCCGGCGGGAGCCACAACTTGATGCTGACGAGCGAGAGTACGCCGAGCGCCGCGACGGCCAGAAACATCCCACGCCAGCCGATCAACGGGAGAAGAGCTGCCGCAACAACGATGGCGAGAAGCGTACCGACGGCGTTGGAACTGTTCATCCATCCTGTGGCAGTGGCACGTTGCTCCGGGATGCTCCGCTCGGCAACGAGCTTTACTGCAGCTGCCGGAAACACGCCCTGCGCGAGACCGAAGAGAAAGCGAACAACCAGAAGCGTCCCGAACGACCAGGCAAGGGCAGTGAGGCCGGTGAAGACACTCCACGCCACCAACCCGATCAGAGCCATCCGGACTGCGCCGTATCGATCGGCGAGCAGTCCACCAGGCAGTTGGGCCAGCGTGTATGCAATGAAGAACGTGGAGATGATCAATCCACGCTGGGAGTAGTCGAGATCGAACTCCTCACCGAGCAAGGGGAGAGCGAGGTTGATCGCCAGCCGATCTATGTAGTCGATCGCGTACGCGACGAACAGCAACGCGACCGTGACTTTGGTGGAGCGAAGCACTGGGCCTCCAAGTGGTGAACCTGTGAAGTGATTCACACATCTTTGGCAAACAGGCAGGGATCACCGACCAGAATGCAGTAATCCGGCAATACTGGCCTGATGAAGCCGGAATCCGACACATTCGTGATCGCGGAATCTGATCTGGAGATCATCAATGCACTTCAGCTCAACCCCCGCGCGTCGTGGACGCAGTTGTCGTCAGTGCTCGACATGGATTCGACGACGATCGCCCGCCGGTGGCGTCGCCTCGTCTCGAACGGTCATTCGTGGGTCAACGCGGTCGCAATCGGTCGAACCCACATATTCGGCTATCTCCTGATCAGGACCACACAGGATTCCGTTGCCGACGTGGGGGAGCTGTTACGTCAACTCTCCTGTGCCTATCTGTTGGCCAGGACGGAAGGCGAGTACGAATATTTCGTCGGAGTCGTGGCCGCCGACCACAAGAGTTTGGACGCCTTGGTGTGTGAGCACCTTGCCGCCGATCCTGGAATTCTGTCGATCAGAAGCCGGGTCGGGGTGAAGGTGTACCGGGACGGGTTCAGCTGGGAGCCGGGCGCTCTGGGGCAAGCGGGTCGGGCTCAGCTGGCAACGGCATCGACAAAGGGCGCTGCGGTGCCGGCAGATCCGACAGAGTTCCGCGAGTCCGACGGTGCCCTGTTGGAGGCGCTCGGCCGTGACGGACGTGCCAGCTATGCGCGTCTCGCCGCGATTTGTGGAACGAACGAGACTGCGATTCGACGGCGCTTGGCCCAGCTGACTGCATCGCGACAGTTGATTTTCCGCTGCGATGTCTCGCAACAGGCTGTCGGATCACCGTTCGAAGTGATCTTCGATGTCGCTGTGGACGGTTCCACCGACGAACTCGGCAATCTTGTGTCGAGTTGGCCGGAGATCAGATTGTTGGTGGCGACTACCGGAACAGCGAACATGTTGATCAGCGTGTGGCTGAGCAGCCTCGCGCAGAGTCTTGTCGTCGAGGATCGACTCCGCCGAATCGGTAGTGTGCGGATCCTCGATCGACGTGTCTCGCTGTACCCGATGAAGCGGTTCGGGCAGCTACTCGGACCGAGCGGAGTGGCGGAAGGTCATGTCCCGGTCGCAATTTGGGGCGCCGGCGACGCTATTCGTTGAGCGTCAGTCGATCGGCGTCCGATTGTCGTCGACGAGGTGTGTATCGGAGTCGGTCGCACGGGAGCGCTTCCAGATCATCCGTGCCAGCGCACCCAGTACGGACACTGCCAGGACAACGCCACCGCCGATGATGCCGGCCGACGAGTCGGGGAAGATGCCCTCGAGCAGCAGCCAGACACCGAAGACGAAGAACAGCACCGCGGCGCCGATCTTGATGAATCCGTCCGGAAGGTGCTTGCCCAGCACCGAGCCGACGATGATGGCGAGAGCGTCGGCCGCCACCATGCCTACCGTCGACCCGATCCAGACGCCGATCCAGTCGTTGTCAGTCGCAAGGGTGATGGTGGCGAGCATGGTCTTGTCGCCGAGTTCTGCCAGGAAGAAGGCCGAGGCGACGGCGATGAAGGCGGATCGCGTGACGCGACCGGCCTTGTTCTGCTCGTCGTCGGTGAGATCGTCACCGCGCAAGGTCCAGAGGCCGAAGATCAGGAAAGCGATACCGCCGACGATGGAAATCGCCGCGGTGGGGAGGGCGACGCCCAGGTAGTGGCCGACGGCGACCGAGACGAGGTGAACAAGGGTGGTGGCGACGGTGATTCCGCCGAGGACGACCCACCAGCGATAGCGCAAGGCAAACGTCATTGCCATCAGTTGGGACTTGTCACCGAGTTCTGCGACGAAAATGACGCCGAAACTCAAAAGTATTGCGGCAAGCAAGATTTACTCCTCCGGTCGGTGTAGGTCGGAGGAAAAATGCGAGCCTCCGGCCTGGGCAGGCGCAGTGGGTGCGCTTGTCCGGCCGAAGGTCTCGCCCACCGAGGCCACAGAACCTTCGGTTCGCCAGGCCGGGTGCTTCGCGATCCGCACCAGGCGGAGCGCGTCGAACCAGTATGTCGACACGGGCGATTGGGGGCTACTCCCCTTCGTTGCTGCCCACGTTAGCGCGCCTGAAACGAATTGGCAAAGCGCACAGCAAGTTTGGGAGTCCGAACTTATCGCTTACCGGGGCCGTCACGAGGCGAGGAGCATGGCCAAAACAGCGGTGTCGGGATCGCTGATCGGATCGATGCCGACACGACTGATCATGGAGACGACTGTGCCGTCCGGCTCAGCCTCGACCCACGCCGCACGATGCTCCAAACCCAGATAGGGAAGGCCTGGCAGCAGTACGCACCCCGACGCGCTGCCCTCGCATTCCGGCAGGCTGGGCGTGGTTTCCGACGGTGGGTGCAGCATGATCAGCGCCGGTGGCTGATGGTCGGAGAAACGGCCGGGTGTCAAGGCGAAATCGCCGAGTACCGGACCTTCGGCAACCACCAGACCGACGGTGCCCGGCTGCGGATCTTCGGGAACGTCTTCACGGACCCCGAAGACCGTCGTGGTCGGCAACAAACCTGGCATCGAGGCCACGCGGACAGCCAATGCGAGAAGCTGCGCCCACTCCTGGGTGGTGTCCGGCCAACGACCGGAAATGACGAACCCCTGCAAAGACCCAGCGGCTTGGAACGGAGAAATGCCTATTGCTTCGTTTCTGTTCATTTCTGTTCCTCCCTCGGTGCTGGGGCAAATCTCGGGCAGACGCGCATGCGTCGGTCCGGCACACCTCGTTGGGTAATCGAAATATGCACCCATTCGGTACTGGCACACAAGAGAGGGAGAGTGCCAGCCAGGTTTGCGCTGGTGAGGGCGGTGGTATGCGCAGGCATGACTCTGTCGAAGAACCGTTCTCGGCTGGAAGACCTGGCAACGCAGGCGTGGATCTTCGGATATCCCCTGTTGATTGCTGCGGTATCGCGGGACGTCATGACGGCGGTGCCTACGCCGGTGGCGATGAAAGCCCCGCTCAACCAGTTCGCCTACGCGCGTACGACGCCGGATGCGACCTTCACCGATGTCGTCTCACCCAACGCGGACACTCTCTACTCGTCGGGGTGGCTGGACGTCTCGACGGAACCGCAGGTGCTCTCACTGCCGGACTTCGGCACGCGGTACTGGCTGGTCCCCATCCTCGACGCGTGGAGCGACGTGTTCACGGTTCCGGGATCTCGGACAGTCGGGCGGACCGGGGGACCGTACCTGGTGGCCGGGCCGAATTGGAAAGGCAACGTGCCCAAGGGTTTGACGCTGCTGCGGTCTCCGACGGCGATGAACTGGATAGTCGCCCGCTACGCGACGTCGGGGGGAACAGACCTGGCAGAAGTGCACAGCCTGCAGGACCGGACGCGACTCACTCCTCTGTCGGAGTGGACGGGTGACCCGCAGGACTACACGCCTAGTGAAATGCCGGTGAACCCTGCCGTCGACACGCGGACGCCGCCGGTGGACCAGGTGGCCGCCATGGACGGCGAGGCATTCTTCACCAGACTCGACGCACTTCTCGACGACAATCCTCCGCGTCCGGAGGACACCGAGATGATGAAACAACTGTCCGACATAGGAATCGGCTCCTCCTTGCCCTGGAGGTCGCGTCCGCAGGAGGTACGTGATGCCCTCGATAGAGCTGCGCGAACCGGTATGGACGTGCTGAGCGAGATCGCCGAAGAGGCCGAGGGCAGTCCGAAGAACGGCTGGACGATGCACCGCGGCTTGGGACACTACGGAACCCATTACGCTCAGCGGGCTCTGATCGTCTGGCTCGGTTTCGGGGCCAATCTCGACGCTGATGCCGTGTACCCGCATGCCACGACGGACGTCGACGGGAAGCCGCTGACCGGGGCGAAGAAGTACGTCCTGCACTTCGAGAAGGACGAGCTGCCACCGGTCGAGGGCTTCTGGTCGCTCACGATGATGAACGAGCGGCAGTTCTTCGTGGACAACCCGATCGACCGATACGCGATTGGCGATCGAAGCGATCTGGTGTTTGCCGACGACGGTTCCCTCGACATCTATCTTCAGCACGAATCCCCTGGTGGTGAGAAGGAGCGGAACTGGCTGCCGGCTCCGTCCGGCGACTTCAACGTCTTTCTGCGCCTGTACTGGCCGAAGGCTGCAGTGCTGTCGGGATCGTGGACTGCGCCCGGTATTCGAGAAGCAAGTATTCGAGAAGCAGGCTGAAAGTCCCCTCGCTTCGTACCCGAAGAGCACAACTCGGTATCAGCCGCGCGTTTCGATGGGCGGAAAGGTCACAAGAGTCATACGATCTGTCGGTACTGCCCTGTTTGAAGAGCTGTTGAATCGGTCAGAGACACCCGCTTGTTTCGGAGGCTACTGATGGTCACGCAGAATCCGTTCGTGCAGTACGGCAAAGAGATCTGGTGGATGATCCTGATCCGCGGAATCTTCGGCGTGATCTTCGGAATCATCGCGCTCGTGTGGCCGGGAATTACCGTGGTGGCCTTGGTTTTCCTGTTCGGTATCTACTCCATCGCCGACGGTTTGATCACGATAGTTCGCGCCATCCGGGACCGCGAGCATCTGAGCTCGTGGGGTTGGTGGGTGTTCACGGGCGTCGTCTCGGTCGGAGCCGGCATCGTCGCGCTGGTCTGGCCGGGCATCACTGCGCTGGTGCTGCTGTACATAATTGCCTTCTACGCCATCATGTTCGGAATCTTCGGAATTGTCGGCGCCTTCAAGATGAAGGCGCTGCCCGGATCCAGTTGGGGATGGTTGCTCGCCGCATCGGTGCTTGCTGTCATCTTCGGCATCATTCTTCTCATCGCGCCCGGCGAAGGCATCATCAGCCTCATCTGGTTGTTGGGTTGGTACGCAATCCTGTTCGGCCTCTTCATGATCGTGGGAGCATTCCAGATCAGGAGCCGGGCAAAGGAAGCCGGTGTTCTCTAAGAAGGGAAAGCCGGCCGTCGAGGCTCCCACTCCGATCCCCACGCTGTCCGGTAGCGAGAACTGGTCGATCCCGCGCGGTTTGATCGTCCTGCTCGGTATTGCCGCCACCGTGGTCGCCGTCGGCGGAATGAAGGTGTTCGGCGGCATCCTCGGACCGGTATTCCTGGCCCTGGTGCTGACGATTGCCGTTCAGCCCATTCAGGATTGGTCACAGCGCCGAGGGTGGCCCAAGTGGGTCGGGATGCTCGGCTCACTGGTCACCGTGTACTTGATCCTGCTCGGGTTGGCGGCGTCGTTGATCGTGTCGACGGCTCAGTTGGCGACGATCCTGCCGCAGTACTCCGAGGAGATGACCAACCTCCTCAACGAGGGCCGCGACAAGTTGGCCGACTTCGGAGTGAGTACCGAACAGATCCAAAGCACGCTCAGCAGTGTCGATCTCACGAAGGTTGTGGGCGTACTCGAAAGCGGGCTGGAGGGCCTGCTCGGCATCCTGTCGGATCTGGTGTTCATTCTCGCGTTGTTGCTGTTCATGGCCTTCGACGGCATGAGCATCCGCTCGCGGTTGCATGTGCTGTCCGAGCAACGTCCCGAAATCTCCTACGCGCTCTCCACCTTTGCCGCCGGAACTCGCAAATACCTGGTGGTCTCGACGGTCTTCGGCCTCATCGTGGCGGTACTCGACGGTGGCGCGCTGTGGCTCATGGGCATTCAGCTGCCCGTCCTGTGGGCGTTGCTGTCCTTCATCACCAACTACATCCCCAACATCGGGTTCGTCATCGGCGTGATTCCACCGGCGCTCCTGGGACTGTTGCAGGGCGGGCCGTGGCTGATGCTGTGGGTGATCGTCGTCTACTCCGTCATCAACTTCGTGATCCAGTCCATCATCCAACCCAAGTTCGTCGGCGACGCCGTCGGACTGTCGGTGACGATGACGTTCCTCTCACTTGTCTTCTGGTCGTGGGTTCTCGGGGCGCTCGGAGCGCTGCTGGCGATCCCGCTCTCGTTGTTGGTGAAGGCCGTCCTGCTCGACATCGACCCAGCCACGCGCTGGGCCGACATCCTGATCAGTGGGCCTCGGGACATGCCGAAGGAGGAACCCGAGGAGTCTGAGAAGCCGGCCACGCCCGCAGACTAGGGCTCTCAGTGTTTCTACAAGTTGTTGCTTTATCGTCTCGCCCATGAGCGCCGAGAACACCACAGAAAACTCCCATCGCCGGCCGTCACGACTCGGTCGACGGCTGGCAGTCGGTGGTGTGGCCGCGATCGTCGCGGCTGCGGTGGCGGGGATCGGGTTCGTGATCTTCGCGGGCGGTGCCGACACCTCGAACACCGTCGCGATCGTGAACGCCGACGCGGGAACCACGCTCGACGGCAAGGAACTTCGGGCCGGCGACACGCTGGTGGACACGTTGGGCAAGAACGAAGACTTCGACTTCCAGGTGGTCGACAACCCCGGCGGGAACTACTTCGCGACGTTGACCGTGCCGGAGGACTTCAGCGAAACCGTCGCGTCGATGTTCGGCATGGATCCACGGCAGGCGAGCGTCGACCTCGAGGTGAGGGGCTCGGATTCGGAGAAGGCGGCCGAGTTGACTCGGGCCGTGTCGGCGCAGGTCGGCGCGGACGGCATCAAGGGCCTGCTGGCTCAGACGTCGGCCGCCAGACGCTCGATCGATCAAAACCTCACCACCGCACAGATTCTGGTCGCCGGAACCAACGAGGCCGGAAAGTCCATCGATCAGGTGAAAGCAGGCGCAGGCACTCTGCTGCCGTACCTCGAGACCGCACGGTCCGGGGCGTTGGAGCTGATGAGCGTCGCGGATCAGGTGTCCGGTGTTGTCGATCAGGCGTCGGGGTCGGCGGAAGAGCTGGCCACGCGCGCGGACTCACTGGGCCTGACGCTGGGGGAGGCGTCTTCCTCGACCGCGGAACTGAAGACACGAATCGACACGCTGCAGACTGCGCTGAACGGCCTTCCGATCCCGCCTGACGTGACAGCGCAACTGGCCGGTGTGAGTTCGGATCTCGGTGCGCTGAATGCGCAATTGGGCACCGTTCCGGCGCTGTTGGGTGGCTCGGTCGGGCCCGATACGGAGCTCGGTGATCTAGTCCGCACCGCTGTCGGGCAGCTGCAAGGCGCGAGCGATCAACTGAGCAGTGCTGCCGGACAATTGAACGACGGCCTCATTCCCATCGCTGATCAGGCGCCGCAGATGCTCGGTGACGTGACCGATCAGATCACCCAGGGATTCACGACGCTGCAAGGAATCGCCAAGTCACTGGTCACGGGCCTCGACGGCGCAAAATCCGGTATTCCCGCGATGACCACCCCGCAGCAGGTTCAGCTGACCTCGGTGCTGTCGGATCCGGTGGCCGTGAATCAGACCACCGCGAGCAGCGGTGACTCCGGAACTCGCACACTGGCATTGGTCTTCGGAGCCACGACGGTCCTGCTCGGTGGTGCTCTGCTGACACGAACGGCGGCGCCCCTGGTGAGGCGCCGCCGTTCGCAAGAAGAGCGTGACTAGACGATCAGACCTGCGGTCTGGGTACGTGCACGGTCGAAGCGAGCCGAAACGTCGTTCCAGTTGACGATGTTCCAGAATGCCTTGACGTAGTCGCCCTTGACGTTCTGGTAGTCGAGGTAGAAAGCGTGCTCCCACATGTCGAGGAGCAGCAGCGGCGTGAGGCCGATGGAGATGTTGCCCTGCTGATCGTAGAGCTGGACGATGATCAGACGCTGTCCGATCGAGTCCCACGCGAGGATGGACCAGCCGGAGCCCTGGATGGCGTTGGCGTTCGCGGAGAAGTGAGCGCGGAAGAGATCGAACGAACCGAAGTTGTCGTCGATCGCTGCGGCGAGTTCACCTTCGGGCTTGTCGCCACCGTCAGCGCTGAGGTTGTTCCAGAAAACGGTGTGGTTGGTGTGGCCACCGAGGTGGAACGCCAGGTTCTTCTCGAGCAGGTTGGCCTGCGCTGCGATGGTGTCGTTCTCACGAGCCTCGGCCAGCTTCTCGAGTGCAGCGTTGGCACCGGCAACGTAAGCCGCGTGGTGCTTGTCGTGATGCAGCTCCATGATCTTGCCCGAGATGTGCGGCTCGAGGGCTGCGTAGTCGTAGGGGAGTTCCGGCAGCGTGTAAACAGACACGAGGGTCCCTTCTTTGCGGGCTGGTGAGCCCTGGTGCTTTAGAGTGCGTCGATCACCGGTCACGGCGTGACGTCACTCGCGTATGTGCAAATCATTCTTCGGGTTTCCACCCAATAACATTCGTACACCGTCCGCAACAGTCCGGCTCAGGTAGTAATCACCAAAGAATAAAGTTTGGGAAACCGAACTTGCCCCGATCTAAGGGTAAGCTAATATGCGCAAATTCGTCGTAAAGGTGAACGGAACCTTAAACTTGCGCGATGCCCGCACCAGTTTTCCTCCCGGAATCACCAGAGGCGGCCGCGCCTCGGGTGAATCTTCCGGGCGCTGACCTGCTGCGAGCCCTGGCGGTTGCCGCCGTGATCTACTCCCACATCTCTTTCTACGTCATCGACGATCTCGGCTCGGGTTGGTGGGTGATCGACGTCGTCTACGGCGTTTTGATCGAGCCTGCCGAACTCAACCAGCACCTCTCTTTTGTCGGCGTCGCAGTATTCATGATGCTTACCGGTGCTCTGGTGACGCGATCCGCGATTCGCGACGGCCCCGGAAAGTTCTTGACCAACCGATTCAGTCGACTGCTGCCCGCATTCTGGGTGGCGACCGCGATTGCCATTCTTCTGGTCCGCCTCGGAATCAACGGAATGTTCAGCGGTCAGGAAGGTATTTCCGATACCGAAGCGTTGATGAGCTTTTTTCTCGGCGGATTCTTTCTCAAGCCCGAGGTAGCAGTTCTGGGAGTGACCTGGACACTCACCGTTCAATTCCTCTTTTATCTCGCATGTGTAGCGGCTCGCCCGATACTGCGGCTGCGACCGATCGTCATGCCGCTCGCCGGTGGTGCGCTGTGCTCGCTGGTGCTGCTCTACAACGTCTACGCGCCGCTGCCGTACACCGTGCCGATGCTGTCCAAGATCGCCGCGACGCTGCCGGCCGTCTTCCTCGGCCAGATCATGTACCTCGCGTGGGCGAAGCTCGCTCCCGGCCGCTGGCTGATCGCGGCCGTCCTCGTCCAGATGCACGTCATCATCGTGGCGACCCAGTTCCGCGTCTACTGGGCCGGTGAGCACTATCTGTGGACCATTTCGGTAGTCGCTGCAGCGGTAGTTCTCATCGGCCGCTACGACGGCGTCCCGACGCGCTGGCCGGTCGTGAAGTGGCTCTCGACGCGTAGTTACGTCATCTATCTCGTGCACACCCTGATCCTGTACCGCGTCGTCGAGAACACTGTTTTGTACGTCGGACCGACGCTGGCGTTTGCACTCTTCCTTCTGGCCACGGCCGCGGTAGCAGAAATCGGCTACCGGTGGGTGGAGTTGCCCGGCGCCCGCGCGATCACGGCGTGGCGAAACAGTCGCTCGCGCGTAGCATCGAAGCATGAGCTGGTACGACGACATTCTGGGACGAGCGTCCGCAAAATCCACGCTGATCGCGCCTGAGGACGCACTCCCGGGCCGAGAGCAGAAAATGCCGGTTCCGACCGCGCACTACGTCAACGGGCATCCGTTGACGCCGCCGTTTCCGGCCGAACTGCAGACCGTCGTCGTAGGGATGGGTTGTTTCTGGGGCGCCGAGAAGGAGTTCTGGCAGCTTCCCGGCGTGTACACGACCGCTGCGGGTTATGCGGGCGGCTTCACGCCCAACCCGACGTACGAAGAGACGTGCTCCGGACGTACGGGTCACACCGAAGTCGTGCTGGTGGTCTTCGATCCCGCAGTGATCTCTTACGAGCAGATCCTGGCGCACTTCTGGGAGAACCACGATCCGACGCAGGGGATGCGTCAGGGTAACGACCAGGGCTCGCAGTACCGTTCGGCGATCTTCACGACGTCCGCGGAGCAGGAAGAAATCGCTCATGCGTCGGCCGTCGCTTTCGGTGAACGGCTTGCCGAAGCCGGATATGGAGCGATCACCACCGAAATCGGTCCGCTGCGCGACTTCTTCTACGCGGAGGATTACCACCAGCAGTATCTGGCGAAGAATCCCGGCGGTTACTGCCCGGTGCATGCCACGGGCGTCAGTTGCCCGGTCGGATTGCTCCGTCAGGATCAGGTTCCGGCGCAGACGGACATCCTTCCGCCGAGCGAATAACTGGACAGGTGTTGGAGGACACATGTGATTCAGCTCGTTAACACTTGCAACTAGATCGAAACAAAGGGAATCTCGATGTAAGAGTGTGTCGTCGAGAGAACTGAGCTCACAATGTCAGGTAGTACGCGAGGAACTGCGTCGCTGCTCCGACGCACAATTCATGTAGGCCACGATCCGATGGTTCGCCGCAGTGATCGGATCGAAGGGTTCATGTCCTTCGGTCTGATCATTTTCGCGATTCTTCTGCTGCCTCTCGCGGTATGGGCAGGGGCTGCGACTGCTTCGAGCCAGAACGCACTGATCGCCAAACAATCCGCCGAATTACACAGTATTTCGGCGACGACGACAGCAGATTCGACGCAGACCACCGCCTCGACAGCCGATTACATTGCGCCGACCACCGAAATGGCCAGCGCGCAGTGGAACTGGAACGGCCAGGTTCACACGGGTGATGTCACTGTCGACTCGGCGACGCCCGCCGGCACCGAGGTCCCCATCTACGTCAATGATCAGGGCGACAAGACCGTAGCTCCGATCACTCAGAGTGCTGCCGACGTCGCAGCCGTGGTGACCGGGGTTTTCACCTGGTTCAGCGTGATGTCGCTGCTGGTCATCGCTTTCATGCTGGTGCGCGTCTTTCTCGACCGTTCCCGCTCGGCCCAGTGGGACCGAGACCTACGCGCGTTCCTCGACGCGAACGCGCTGTAGATCCCGGCCCATTCCTTACTGCAGTTGGGGCATGACCTCGCTTGCGACGAGTTCGAGATGATCCAGATCGGCGAGATCGAGAGTCTGCAGATACACGCGCTGTGAACCGGCGTCGGCGAAAGTGCCGATCTTGTCGACCAGCTCCGAAGGTGTTCCGGCCAGACCGTTCTCACGTAGCTCGTCGACGTCGCGTCCGATAGCCTCGGCGCGCTTCTTGATCTCCGCCTCGTCGCGGCCGCAGCACAGGACGAGAGCGTTGGAGTACACCAATTCGTTCGGATCGCGCTCGTGCTCGACGCAAGCCTGACGAACCCGCGCAAAGATGTCCTTCGTTTCCTCGAGGGACTTGAACGGGATGTTGAACTCGTTTGCGAACCGAGCGGCGAGCGCTGGAGTCTTCTTCTTGCCTGTGCCACCGATCAGGATCGGCGGACCGTCGACCTGGTGCGGTTTGGGAAGCGCGGGAGAGTTCTTGATCTGCACGTGCTTACCGTCGTAGTCGAACGTGTCGCCGACCGTCGTACGCCACAGACCGGTCACGACGTCGAGAGTTTCCTCGAGCAGTTCGAAGCGATCCTTGAGCGCCGGGAACGGGATGCCGTACGCCTGGTGCTCTTCCTCGTACCAGCCGGCACCGATGCCGAGGTCTACGCGGCCACCACTCATCTGATCGACCTGTGCGACCGAGATGGCCAGCGGTCCGGCGTGACGGAACGTAGCCGACGTCACCAGAGTGCCGAGGCGGATGGTGGATGTTTCGCGGGCGATTCCGGCGAGCGTGATCCACGCGTCGGTGGGCCCGGGAAGGCCGTCGGAATTCATGGCGAGATAGTGGTCCGAGCGGAAAAATGCGCCGTAGCCGAGTTTTTCGGCGGTCTGGGCAACAGTCAGTAGTTGTTCGTAGGTAGCGCCCTGCTGGGGTTCGGTGAATATACGCAGCTCCATGAGTTCTACTCTGCCACTATTTCACTTGGTCGGGACGACGGCACCGACTTGTCCGGCGCCGAAACACAGGGTCGGTCCCGGCGCTGTCGGCGTGATCTTCACGCTGTTTCCGTGGCCGACCAGGCGCACGAACACCGAGTGCAAACCTTGGGTGACGGGTACGGATACTGCGTCGCCGGACTCCAACGCAACATCGATCGTTCCGTCGGCGCTGGCGAGGTAATTGAGCTGAACCGTCCATTCCCAGCCGGCCAGGGGGCCGTCGAGGGGGAGCTCGGTCGGGCCTTCGGCACGGGTGCCGCAGTTCGGCGCCGTTCCTTCGGGAATCCTTCTCGTCCAGGTCACTTCGGCATCGACGATCTGACCGCTGTCGTCGATGGCGCGCAGAATCGGAGTGCTGGAAGAGAATTCGGGGCGATCAGGCAGCGGCGCGAGAACGTTGCTTGCCAAATTGTTCGGAAAGGCGACGGGAAGGAGCACTTCGATCGCGACGGGTTGCTCGAGCAGTGGAGCATCCTGATTCTGTGACAACGACATTCGCGCGTTCGCGAGGTAGTCGCGGGTCGGGTTCTCGCGCCAGATGTCGACGAACGTGACGGTCGAGACGAGCGAACTGATCACGAAGAGCACTGACAGGCCGGCGGCGACTGCGACGGGCAAACGGGCCGGACGTCGCCGAGGCGCAGCGAGAATAAGAGCGGCGGCGAGGGCGAACACCGTCGCCGAATCCGTGAAGTAACGCAAGGTCTGCGCCAACTCGTAAGTGGTGTCGGTGTCGGATCGGGTAGCGGTCATCGCCACCACGGAGGCCAGGAAGTACAGCGCCGCGGCAGCCCAGATCCAGGCAGCGCCGCGTCGGGCACGCACTGTCATCACGGCCGTCGTCAGCAGCGCGGCCCAGGATGCGACCACCAAGAGCGTCGGCGGATCGGCCCAGGCGGGGCTGGGGATCCACCGCTCCCAGCGCCAGGGGCCGCCGAGAAGAGTGGGAAGCATCCCCAAAGACGTTCCGTGATGCAGCAGTTCGGTGGACATCGAACGGCCGTATCCGGTGATCGGAGATTCGACAGTTGTCAGATACACCGGAATCCAGATCGCGAGCACGGCGGCGCAGGCCGTCCACAGGAGTCGGCACTTCGTGATCGCACTTCGTATCGGCGTTCCTTCACCTTGTGTGCGCAAGTACAGCACCAGAAAAGCGAGTGCCACGAACGGAACGAGCACTGCTTTCTCGAAGAACAGCAAGGAGATGACAAAAACCGCGGTGCCCGAGAACACGTAGCGCACCTGCCCGGTGCGGTACAGCTTGATCGCGTCGCCGCATGCCCAGGCCAGCGCGATCTGGAGCGGCAATGCATTGAGCGCGGCTGCCCACCACGAGAACGCCGGAAGTGTCAGCGGGACGAACAGATACAGGAGCAGCGGAATCAACAGTGCCGGTCGCCGGCCGAGGACCAACCGAAGAGTGCGCAGAAGCGCCAACGACGCGGCGGCCTGACCGATGACGAGCAGCGTTGCCGACAGCGCCCAGTTGTACGGCGCGATACGGGCGATCAACCCGGTGAAGAAGAAGGCCGCGGGCATGAAGTGACCGTCGTGGTCGTAGAGCAGGAGTTCGCTCGAGAAGAGTGGGAAGCGTCCTCCGCGGCCCATCAGGATGAGGTCGTCCCAGTAGAAGTAATTGCTCGCGGCAACCCAGATGCGAATGACGAGCTGACATCCGATCAACACGAACGCGAGCTGCGTGACCCGTCTCGGGGTGAACGTCAGAGTTGGCTCGGGCTGTGGAGAAGTCATCGACGGTCATGCTTCCAGGTGTGTCAAAAACCGACTTCTCATAAAAAGGGGATACCGGTCTTTTCTGTCTTTTCGGGAGCATTTTCTGAATGGATTGTGAACTTTGCCGGGATAAATGACGTCGACGCCCGAAAGTTCACTGACCTGCGGTGTCAAATTCATCCTCGAGCCTGTGCATCGTTCGCTAACACCTGTCAGCAAATTCTCAGGGTCTTGCCCGTGACCTGTGGATAAAGCCCGATTCATTCATCCAGAACTGTGGATGAACCTGTGGAAACTGTGGATAACTCGAGTTTTTAAGTGGCGGAGGTCACATTATTCGAACAATGCAGGTGAACGCGGTGGAGGTTCGATCACAAATCGGGAGTGAATCCATTTGCTGCCGTTACCGATACGGCGTGACAGAATCGAAGTTGTGAGTGTCGTTCAGGTCTGCGCCCGGTGCGCCGCACGCTGGCCTGTCGTCGGCGGCCCGACGCAGTGGTGCCCGCGCTGCAGCGGCGTCCTGCTGATCCCCACCCGCACCGAGATCTACCAACCGCCCAACCGCCGTGGCTTCCGCTGGATCGCGCGCTCCCCGTCCGACCCCCGCGGCGTGGGGGACGCACCAGTGCGTCGTAGCTTCTCCACTCCGCGCTACGACGCTGTCCCGCAGTGGGGACTCCAGGACGTCGTCGACACCTCACCGGTGCCGCCCTCGCGAGCGGACCGGATGGCCGACCGAGTCGGGCCGTTGCTGACGCTCGCAACGATCCTCTACGGACTGGCGGTGTTCGCCGAACTGGGCAGATACGCGATCCTGGTCCGCAACCGCACCAGGCTGATCCCGCAGCCGCTGCTCACGGTCTCCGACGCCGCCGTGTACTTCACTCAGTTGGGTGGACTGCTGATCTCGGTCTTCGCGGCAATCGCCGCTGTGTGCTGGCTGCTTCGTCGGCGTCGTGAACACTTCGCAGGTGCCCGGGAATCCGATCCACGCACAGCGTCGGAAGTTGTCGTCGGCTGCGCTGTGCCGATCCTCAACCTGGTGATGCCGGCCGTTTATCTCTTCGAGTTGGTCCGCCGCGATCCGCGCGGAACCCTGCTGGTCAAGATCTGGTGGGGCTTCTGGGCATTCAGCGCTCTGCTGCTGGTGGTCAACGCGTACTGGCGATCACGCCCGGGGATTCAGGCAATGGCCGACGGGGTTCTGCTGAACGCTTTCATCGCACTGATCGCTGCCGTCACCGCGGCGTTGACACTCGTCGTGATCCGCCGGATCGAGCGCAAGAGCTGGCGCGGTGAACCGGAATCGGAAACCCGGTGGGTGCCAGTGCCGCGCTCGGTGCTGGAAGAGAAGACGGTGCTGGAAGAGAAGACGGTGCTGGAAGAGAAGACGGTGCTGGAAGAGAAGGAGACCGCTGCCCTGTGAGCCCAGATCGTCGAGGTCCACTCGTCGTTGCGCACCGAGGTGCGTCGGCTGCGCGGCCGGAGCACACCCTCGCCGCCTACGAACTGGCCCTCGAGGAGGGTGCCGACGGGCTCGAATGCGACGTCCGGCTCACCCGCGACGGACACCTGGTCTGCGTTCACGACCGCAAGGTCGACCGCACCTCCAGCGGGACGGGGATCGTCAGCGAGATGACGCTCGATTCGCTGACCGCTCTGGACTACGGGTCGACGAGCGAACCGGCCGAACTGCTGACTCTCTCCGATCTCATCACCCTCGCTCTGGATTTTGCGCGCCCGGTGAAGCTGTTCATCGAGACCAAGCACCCCGTGAGGTTCGGCGGATTGGTCGAAGCCAAACTCCTGGCGGAACTGCACCGCTTCGGGATCGCGTCACCGCCGTCGGCCGATCACTCGCGCGCTGTCGTCATGTCTTTCTCGGCGAGTGCGGTCTGGCGAGTGCGTCGTTCGGCGCCGCTGCTGCCGACGGTCCTGCTCGGTGACGCGTCGCGGTACCTCGGCGGCGGTGCGTCGACGGCTGTGGGCGCTACTGCGATCGGGCCGTCGATCAAGGCTCTGCGCGAACATCCCGATCTGGTCGATCGGGCCGCTGCTGCGGGTCGCGCGACGTACTGCTGGACCGTCGACGACAAGGCGGATGTGGACCTGTGTCGTGAGCTCGGGGTCAGTTGGGTTGCCACCAACCATCCCGGGCGCACGAAGCAATGGCTGGGCAGCGTGTAGATTTTGCCCTCGTGGCCAAGAAGAGCAAAAGAAACAGTGGACCGAAGCAGGGCAGCGCACGCGCAGAGAAGCTGGCGGCACGCCAAGCAGAGCGTGAAGCCGCTGCCGGCGTAGTCAGCCGCCCGTTCGAGGGCCTTGCCGCCGAGTGCGATCTGGTCGCGC
Organism: Rhodococcus sp. MPR-R1B; assembly: GCF_058793255.1. NCBI lineage: Bacteria > Bacillati > Actinomycetota > Actinomycetes > Mycobacteriales > Nocardiaceae > Rhodococcus > Rhodococcus sp. MPR-R1B. The sequence continues at coordinate 192,403 of NZ_JBXAFO010000007.1, read as the reverse complement.
TGCGTGAATTCGTTCCGTCCGCCACGGCTCCGTTGCCGGTCATCGGCTCCGACCGTCCCGTCACGTTGGCGACGGTCCTCCCCGGCGCTGTTGCCGCACTCGTCCGCGACGAGGGCGAGACGGCCACAGGATTTGTCGGTGTCCAGGTTCAGGCGCACTCGGCCGACCTCGGCGCAGACCTCGCCGCTTCGGTGAACTGGATCAAGGACGCGGCCCCCGGCGACGCGCTTTCTGCCGCGAACCCCGATTCCGAGACCCCCGCAGTCACCGCTGTCGTCGATCCCTCGACGCTGCTCGACATCACCGTGCACCAGAACTTCAACTGGTGGATCCCCGAGGGCGTCGAAACCGATCCCGAGGTTGCCGCCACCGTGCAGCACGCCAACTCGGCGATCATGCCCTCTGCACGCCTCGAAGGCGACGGCCTCGTTGCCGCGTGGTGGGTCGACGCCGGCGAGAAGGCGCACCTGCGTTGGGTTCGTCCCGAGAGCGAAGACGACCTGATGCTCGCGCTGGCGCGCGTGCACGCGACCGGTGGACTGCATCTGGGTGAGGGCTCGCGCTACGCAGGCTCGTTCCGCACCCACGGCCTGTTGGTTCCCGTCTTCGACCTCGACCGCGAAAAGCATGCAAACGAGTGGGTAGCGGCAACCGTCGAGCTCGGTGAGCGTCTTGCCGAGGCTCTGGCCGTCGATGCTCCGCTGACCTCGGCCGAGCTTCGCTCGCGCGACGGACTTCGTGGTCGTCAGGTCACGCTGCGCTGATTTTTTCGCCCGAACTATAGGCGTTACGCGAAGTTACGGTTAATGTTGGTGACATGACCTTGTCGCATGACATCTCCGGTAGTGGTCCCACGCTTGTGCTCGTCCATGGCATCGTCCATCGACGGCAGGCGTGGGATTCGCTTTTGGACCAGCTGACGCCGTACCGCCGCGTCGTCACCGTCGACCTGCCGGGTCACGGAGAGTCGCTGCTGCCCGAACTCGGTCCGGACGTCATGGGACAGCTGATCGACGATGTCAGTGAGTTCGTCAAGGAAGTGACGCCGGCGGGGGAGCGTGCCCACGTCGCGGGAAACTCCCTCGGCGGCTGGATTGCCCTCTCGCTGGCAGCGCGCGGAGATGTCGCGTCGGCGACAGCTCTTTCGCCGGCCGGGTTCTTTGTCAATCACCTCGATCAGGTGCGAGCGATCAACACGTTCCGTGCACTGCGCGGCACAGCCAAGCTCATGGGTGACGGATTGCCACGCGCATTGCGGTACAAGCTGATTCGCTATCCGGCGCTCGCCGCGTTCTTCGCTCATCCGAGTCATGTCGGTTATGCAGCGGCGTTGGCCGACTGCCGTTCGCTCGTGTCGAACGAACTCGTCGATCTCGGTCTAGAGATGGACTTCGTGCTGCCGCCCATCGTGGATCCCACTGTGCCGGTGACGGTTGCGTGGGGTCGACGCGATCTCATCCTGCCCGTGTATCAGGCGCAGCGCGTGAAAAAGCCGTTCCCGCAGGCAAAGTTGATGGTTCTGCCCGGCCTTGGGCACGTACCGATGACAGATGCCCCCGAGCTGATCAGTTCGATCCTGCTGGCAGGAAGCGAACCGTTCGGCTCGAGGGCAAAATCCGTGAGTGCTGCAGGCTAGATGGTTCCGCCGGCTGCGCTCGGTGCACCGGTGGTGTCACCGACGGTGCTCATCTCGCGGGACACGAAGTCTTCGAGGTCGAACAGGTTGGCGCCTGCGCGGTCCGCGATGGTGAGAAGTGTTGTCATGCTTGCAACTTCCTCGACCTGCTCCTTGAGGAACCACTGCATGAACTGCTCGCCGAGGTAGTCGCCTTCTTCGCGGGCAGTGCTCGCGAGCTGGACGATTTGCTCGGTGACCGTCTTCTCCTGCGTCAGCGCGAGAGCGATGGGCTCGCGGGCATCCTTGAAGTCGGCCTTCGCGGCGTCGACGCCGGTGAGTTCGACATTGATGTCGCGATCGAGGAAATACTGAACGATCATCATGGCGTGGTTACGCTCTTCCACAGCCTGCTTGTAGAAGTGCTTTGCCAGCTGTGGCAGATCCGCATTGTCGAAGTAAACCGCTGTCGCGATGTACTGATGCGAAGCGTTGAACTCGTTGCGAATCTGGTCTCGGAGTAGTGCGTGGAATTTGGTCATGTGAGTCTCCCCAGAAGTCATGAATTCCAAGATAGTGCAGGTCAGAGGCCATGTCATCCCAGTATGACCTTATTGTGGTAAGCGTTCCCAAACTAAAGAAGACCTAATTTTTCTTCGAATTCGGTGAGGTTATCGAGCCCGGTGAATTCGAATGTTTCATTTAGGAATGTCCATTTCACCAGGCGAGTTCCGCGCATTTACCGTCGCTTCCCTGCAGTTCCACCTGTACGGTGGCGTGCCCCAGTTCGAATACCTCGGCAAGCAAGGTTCGGGTTGCTGCGAGCACCGTTGTGGGATCGGCGTCACTGACCGCGGTGACGTGAACGGAAGCAACTTCCATCCCCGAGGTGAGTGTCCAGACGTGCAGATCGTGTGCGTCGACGACTCCCGGCAGAGCGTTGATCTTCTCGATGATCGAGGTGACGTCGATGCGGTCGGGAGCCTGCTGGAGGAGGATGCGAACGGCGTGGCGGCCCAGGTTGAAGGCACGTGGCAAGACGAAGAGGCCGATCGCGACGCCGATGACGGGGTCGGCGTAGCGCCAACCGAACGCGAGCGTGACCAAGCCGCTGACCAGGACGCCGATGGACCCGACCATGTCCGCCATGACTTCGAGGTAGGCGCCGCGGATGTTGATGCTTTCCTTCGCGCCGCTGCGCAGCATGAGGAAGGCGATGACGTTCATCGCCAGACCGACGACGGCGACTGTCGCGACGGGAAGGCCGGGAACCTCGGGCGGATCCGTGAAGCGGCTGGCGGCCTCGTAAAGCACCCACCCGGCGACTGCGAAGAGCAGGATCGCATTGGCCAGTGCCGCAAACACTTCCGTGCGGTACATGCCGAAAGTACGGTCGGGGCGCCGGGCGGCACGCTGTGCGACGAGGATCGCGGCGAGCGCCATGAAGATGCCGAAGATGTCTGTGAACACGTGCGCCGAGTCCGAGAGCAGGGCCAGTGACGAGGTGAAGAGGCCGACCGTCACCTGCAGCATGAAGGTCACCAACCCGAGGCCGGCGGCGATCCACAGTTTGTTGACATGCTTGCCGCTGTTGCTGGTCGCAGCCTCGGCGGGGGAGATTCCGTGCCCGTGTCCGTGTGACATCGAAGGTCCTTTCGTCGACGCCAGCCTAGACACATATGCATATATGCGCAATAGTGCATGTCTTAAAAACTATGCAACATAGTTGTAAGGTGGCGGCGTAGACCTTCATTTGTCATCGACGCGAGGACCGAGAAGTGGGAAGACATCGAAAATCCGAGCCGATCAGACCCGGCGGGCGCATGGCCGCGGTTTCCGTGGCGACGGGTGCAATCCTCGCGTCCGGCACTTCCATCGGGCACGCGTCGCCGCCGTCGGTCGTAGTCGAGGATGTATCTGCGGTGTCGGCGCCGGAGATCCTCGACCTTGTCCGGTCGACGGATCTTGCCGGAATAGCCGAACAACTCGGCAAGACGCGACAACTCGAATCCGAGCGAGCGGCGCTGGCGTTCGAGGCCGAAAAGCCACAGGTGATGGCCCCCGTCAGCGGGACGATGACGTCCAACTTCGGTCCACGGTGGGGAACCACCCACTACGGTCTCGACATCGCGAACGCGATCGGAACGCCCATCGTGTCGGCGACCGACGGTGTTGTGCTCGAATCCGGTCCCGCCGCGGGATTCGGGCTCTGGGTCCGCATCCAGCAGGACGACGGGACCGTCGGCGTCTACGGACACATCAACGAGGCGCTCGTGGTTGCGGGTCAGAAGGTGCGGGCGGGTGAGCTGATCGCGACCGTGGGCAATCGTGGACAATCGACAGGACCACACCTGCACCACGAGGTGTGGCAACCTGACGGACAGAAGACCGATCCGCTCGCGTACCTGAATTCCCGGGGCGTGTCGTTCGGGGAGATGACCACGGGCGACTGAAGTTCTGTCACGACGCGATGGAGGAGCAATGCAGGGGCTTGGCGGACTCGAAGCCGAGGTCATGGATGTGCTCTGGCAGTCCGACGACGCGCTCTCGGTCAAGGATCTGGTCGAGACCCTGGGTGAGCGTCGACAACTTGCGTACACCACCATCCTGACCGTCGTGACGCATCTCTTCGACAAGGGCTGGGTGAGTCGTGAGAAGAAGAGTCGCGCCTACTTCTATCGGCCGAGTCGCAGCCGTGAAGAGGCCACATCCAGAGCACTGCGCGAATTGTTGGACAGCAGTTCCGATTCCGCTGCCGTGCTGTTGCACTTCGCCAAGACCATGACAGATGCCGAGAACGAGGCCCTGCGCCGGGGTCTTTCCGGGGAAGGTGTGCAATGACATTGGCGTTGCCGATGTTTCTCGGTGCGATGCTCGTGGGATTCCTGGTTCCGAGAGTGTTGCGAGCCGTTTCCTCGGCGTTGTCACCGGCGGTGCTGCTCGCGGCGTGGCTCGGCAGCATGGCGTCGGCGTTGTATCTCGCTCTCTCCGCGGTCTTGGTTCTGGTGTGGCCGAGCCACGCGCCGGTCGAGGGGCTGGTCGACGGTATCGCTCGGTGTTTCAGCGCCTTCGCGCACGGCACGAGTTCATGGGTGGGTGAACTGATCACCGGCACAGCCGTTGCTGTGGTGGGTGTGATCGCCGTTCGGATCGTGCTGGCCGGCCGCAAGCAGGCACGTGAGCACGCGAGGGTCCGAGATTTCCATCGTGATGTTCTCTCGATCGTCGCGCGCCGCGACAACTCGGAGTCCGACGTGTTGTGGTTGGATCATCCGCTGCCTATGGCGTACAGCGTCGCCGGAAAGCCTGGATTTGTTGTTGCGACGCAAGGCTTGTCATCCGCTCTCAGTGGAGGCGAGCGTGATGCTGTCCTCGCGCACGAGCGTGCACACCTGAGCGGCGGTCATCACCGAATTGTCGGTGCGTGCGAAGTCTTGGCCGCTGTTCTTCCGCGAGTGCCGTTGTTCGCGGCGGCACCCGCTGCCGTCGGCGCGATCGTCGAACTGTCGGCGGACAGACACGCCGCTCGCGTCACCAGCCCGGCTGCGGTGCGTTCCGCCCTTGCCGTGGTGTCGAAATCGCCGCTTCCTCAGCCGGACTGGAGCTTGAGCGATCGCGGCGGCGCGACCGCGGTGCGATTGAGTTCCCTGGTCGACGGCGACGTGGCGTCGCCTCGGCGACTGACCTGCGCGGTGGCGGCCTGTGCGCCGGCCGCTGTCACGACGGCCGTTGCCGCAGCCGTGACGGTGGCCGTCTCCGCGGGGATCTGCGCTGTTCTGACCTGATCATTCCCCCAAGGCCGAATCGATCTGGGCTTTCAACTCCTCGTAGCTCGGCATCTGGTTCAGCTTCACGTCGTTGAGGAACAGAGTCGGAGTACCTTGGACGCCGAGGCGTCGGCCTTCTTCGAAGTCGCGCTCGACCCGCTCGCGGACGCCGCGGCTGCCGAGGTCGGATTCGAATCGGGCCATGTCAAGTCCGAGATCTTGTGCATAGGAACGGAACAGCGCCTCCTGTGATTCGGCGGATTCACCCCATTGCGACTGCGTCTCGTACATTCGCTTGTACATCTCGACGAATTTGCCCTGGCGAGATGCGGATTCGACGACCTGTGCTGCGAGAGTGCTGTTGGTGTGACTCGGAATCGGAAAGTATCTGATGCCGAACGTGATTCGACCCTCGTACTCCGCTCTGATCCGCTCCATCGTCGGGTACAGCGCGAGGCAGGCTTCGCATTCGAAGTCGAGGAACTCGACCAGGTTCACCTTGCCGTCGGCGGCCGAGGTCAATCGGTACGCGTCGTCGGTGAGGACGGCGGTGGATTGTGCTGCCCGATCGGCGTTCTCGTTGTCTGCCCGAATCGGATCGACGGTGATGAACGTGATCAGTGCTACCGCGAACACCGCGATCAGGGCGGCGGATATCTTCATGCTTCTGGACACTGCTGTGCACCTGTACCTTCCGTCGAATTCCTAAATACTATCCAACATAGTAGTTAGGTGTAGAGTCGACGGTACCCGCACGGAGACGAAGGAGGACCCGCCGGTGAAGCGTTCGTGAATGACACGCCGCCGCCGTCGATCGGGCAGATGCTGGAGTGGGATACCTCATCCCTCCCGCTTCTTCCTGCCCTGGGAGTTGTTCTTGCACTCTGGTATTGGACTGGCGCTCAGCGAGTTCGCGCGAGTGGGCGACCGTGGCCGTGGCATCGGACAGCGTGTTTCCTCGGTGGGTGCCTGCTGCTGATCGCGGTGACCGGACTGAAGGTCGAGAGCTACGGCTACGAACTCTTCAGCGTCTGGATGTTCCAACACCTGACGCTCTCGATGGCGATCCCGCCGCTCTGGGTACTGGGCTCGCCGGGACTGCTGCTACTACGTTCGACGCCGCACCGAGGAATAGGAAAAGGCATTCTCGCGCTTGCCCTCTCGGCATTGCGCAGCCCGCCGGCGCGGTGGATGCTGCACCCCGGGTTCACGATCCCGGTATTTCTGTTCAGCTACTACGGGATCTACCTGTCGCCGATCTTCGACACCGTCTCGGCGTTACCGGCTGGACACGTCTTTCTCGAGATCTTCTTTCTCGCCAGCGGTCTGCTATTCATCATGCCGGTGCTCGCCACCGGCCCACTGCCGGTGCGACAGAGCTACCTCGGCCGGTGTTTCGACCTGTTCGTGGAGATGCCGCTGCACGTGTTCATCGGCGTCGTACTCATGATGGCGACAAAGCCGCTGCTGACCACGTTCGTGGATCCGCCTCCCGAGTGGGGCGTGGACGTGATGCAGGATCAGCAGCTGGCGGGCGCCCTCGCGTGGTCGTACGGAGAGCCCGTCGCGCTGGTGGTGGTCGTGATCTTCGCGATGCGCTGGAACCGCGACGACAAACGGATGAATGCCGACCTGGACCGCCGCGCCGAGATCGACGGCGACAGTGATCTTGAGGCGTACAACAATTTCCTCAGATCACTGAACGCCGCCGAGCGGCCTGAGACTCGGTAGGCCGGTGGCCCTCAGACGCCGCCGCCGGCGGGCGTCGGCGCCATTGCATCGGCAGCGGCCGGGGTGTTCATCTCGCGTGCGACAAACGTTTCGAGGTGGAACAGGTTGTCGCCGGCGCGGTCGACGATGGTGAGAAGTGTTGTCATGCTTGCCACTTCCTCGACCTGCTCCTTGAGGAACCACTGCATGAACTGCTCGCCCAGGTAGTCGCCGGTATCGCGCGCGGTGCGTGCCAGCTGCGTGATCTGCTCCGTGACCTTCTTCTCCTGCTCGAGTGCCAACTCGACCGGAGCCCGGACACTGTCGAACTTCGTCACGACGTCGTCGATGCCCGGAACGTCCACGTCGAGGTCGTTGTCGAGCAGGTACTGGATCATCATCATCGCGTGACCGCGTTCCTCGGTGGCCTGGCTGTAGAAGCGCGCGGCCATCTGCGGAAGATCGTGTGCATCGAAGTACACCGCTACCGCGATGTACTGCTGCGATGCAGTGAACTCGTTACGGATCTGCTGACGCAGCAGAGTGGTGAATTCGCTCGAGTTCTTCGCCTGTGTCATCCCAACAGGTTACTGGGTCGTCGCCGCTGAGAGGGAGCTACTTCTTGTCGAGCTGATCGATGACGAAGCCCACAGTTTCCGGTCGGTACCCGTAGACGAACGAGTCCTTTTCGCCGACGTACCAATCGCCGCACTGAAAAGAACTGCCCTTCTCGACCCCCGTCGGCCACCACTGTGCGGACAACGATGCGGGACGAGTTTCGACGGTGGGTCGTGCGATGCAGCTGTTGTGATCTATCTCCGCGATGTTCGCAGTCATTCGCAGGATGCGTTCGTTGCCGGTGGTGCGGATGACCTCGTCGATACCCGTCGCGCCGGCGGGAACCCAACTCGGCAGTGTGTCGATTCCGTTGGATGCTTTTGCAAAAGAGAAGGTTTCGGTTTTCTTGTACGCCTTGGAGTCGTCGAACTTCTCGAAGGTTCCGGAGCAGGACGTCACGAGTGCAGCAGCTCCGACGGCGGCGGCAACGACGGCGAGAGTGCGGAATCGGCGGTGTGTTGTGTTCATACCTTCACGGTATTTTTCGGCCGCCGATTCCGCGTCCTGCCGGAAAGCGATTTGTTCGCCGGGCTTGTCCTCCCGCGGTACTACCGGAACTCAGGGCGATTACCCCGTCGTGATCAGATCCTGTGGAATCTGCTGATCGTTGGCCAGGGCGTCGAAGAACTGCGAAGCGCGCGCCTTGTCCCACAACAACACGTTGCCCGACCCGTCCACGTCCTCGAAACCGGCGACCGGAACCGTCGTGGTGGTCATCCCGCCGCGAAGCGCCCAGGCGAGTGAGGCCAGATTCCAGATGTGATCGCCTTCGTCGACCTGTAGAGATTTGGCGGTATCGGAGACGAGTGGCCACAACCGGAACGGATTGAGGAACGTGGTCGGACTCGTCGCCTTCGACAGCAACGCCGACATGAACTGGCGCTGGTTGTTCATGCGGTCGAGGTCGGCGAGCGCCGTCGCGCGAGTTCGCACGAACCCGAGTGCGTCCGAACCCTTCAAGTCCTGGCATCCGGCGGGGAGGTTGATCCCGGCCAGCGGATCGTCGATCGGCTGTGCCAGGCACACGTTGACGCCACCGACGGCGTCGACGATGCCGGCGAACCCGCTGAATCCGATCTCGGCGTAGTGGTCGATGCGAAGCCCCGTTGCCTCTTCGACGGTCTGCACGAGCAATGGAGCGCCACCGAAGGCGAAGGCGGCGTTGATCTTGTCGGAGCCGTAGCCGGGGATGGGAACGTACGAATCGCGGGGGATGCTGACCATCGTCGTCTTCCCACTTTTGGGGACGTGGACCAAGATGACCGTGTCAGTGCGCTTGGGGCCGGTGTCACCGCCCGTCGCAAGGGCTTGCTCCTGCTCGGGGGTGAGCCCCTCACGACTGTCGGAGCCGACGATCAGCCAGTTCGTGCCCGGAGTATCGGCGACGCGTCCCGCGTAGTCGGGCAGCGCGTCGATTCGATTGAGCGAACTGTCGACGTAGTAGATCGCGCCGGCCAGCGCGAGCAGCAAGACCAACAACGTGATGCCGATACGTTTACCCCAGCTACGACGCTTGCGGGGGCGTCGCTGCTTCGGAGGTTCTGGAGGGCGCGGCGGGGCGTTCGGCGGGGTACGGCGCGGCGGTGCGGGCGCGTACTTCGCCTGGCGCTGCGGATCCTGACGCGGCGGCCCCTGCCTGCGCGGGTCGTCCTGAAACGGTTGCGGGCGCTGGGTCGGCGCCCAGTCCTCACGCCTGGGCTGCTGCGGCGCTTGTGGTGGGACCTGTGACCAGGCCTGATTGGCCGGATTCTGCTGCTGCGGGCGTCCGTCGCGGCGAATGACCGTCGGCCCTTCCGGCGGCATCGGTGGACGCCGCTGCGGGGGTGGGCCCTGACGGGGTGGATTCTGGCGTGGAGGGTTCTGCCTCGGAGGCATCGGTCCACGCGGAGGTGGCCCTGGCGGCTGGCGCCGCGGAGGGCGCTGAGGATATTCGGAGTCGCCGGTCACCAGTTCACGGTACCGGTCACGGCAGCCAGGAGACGTGATCGCGCAGGAGGGCGTAACCGATGAACGCCACCATGTCGATGAGAGCGTGGGCGATGACCAGCGGCCAGAGTTTCCCGGTGCGCTGCCAGTACCGGCCGAACACGAGCCCCATGATCACGTTTCCGACGCCGCCACCGAACCCCTGATAGAGGTGGTAACTGCCGCGCAGGAGTGACGACGCGAGCAGTGACTTGTTCTCGCTCCAACCCAGCGTTCGGAGGCGAGTGATCAGGTAGGCGACGACCAGCACCTCTTCGGCACCGGAGTTCGCGATCGCGGACAGTACGAGGATCGGCACCCGCCACCAGTGATCGTCGAGCGCACTGGCCTGGACGGTGAGGTTGATGCTCAGTGCCTGAGCCACGAGATAGAACAGCAGACCGGGGAGACCGATCACAGCGGCGAGGCCGAATCCCGGTGCTATGTCGCGCCCGAATCGAGGCTTGGGGGTCAGTCCCGCAGCACGTGGACCGATCCCCGAACGCCACAGTAGATAGAGTCCCAGCGCTGCCCACGCGAGAAGCTTTGCGACGCCCAGCAATTGGCGCGCCAGGTCGATCCAGTCGATGGCGGCCCGCGACGGGTTGAGTGCAACCGTCTGATCCGAGAGCGCAACCGGCGTCGCCAAGGATTCGGCGAGCGAGAGGATCCCGGACAATCCGCTGAGTCCGAAGGTGACCAGCAGGACGATCGTGATCTCGATCCAGACTCCGCGTCTGGCGGCCGGATCGAGGGCCGGGCCGGCCGGGACGGGAGTCGGCGGCCGTAACCAGGTGCGGACGGTTTCGCGGGCATTCACCCGCGCAACGCTAGCCGTTTGATGCGCCGCCCGATCGGAGGCCGTTGAGGAAAGGGCACCCGACCAGCATGCGGATGGCGCGGCTCAGCGCGGGAGCGTCGTCGACGGGGTTGGCGAACGGCATCCACACGTCGCGGTCACCGGTGTGATCCTCGACCCGCAGGCGAAGTCCGTAGCGGTCGATGCCGAGTGGGCGAACGCGTCCGGTGCGCATGTACGGGGGAAGCTTGCGCACGAGCAGGTCCACGAGGTCGCGGTGGTCTTCGTCGAGATGCTGCAGCCATGCGGTCTCCATTTCCCAGAAGGGATCGGGGCTGGCGTTCAGCAGTTCGTCCACGGCGACGGGTTCTGCCCCCGTTGAATCAGCGACTACAGCCGAGGCCAGGCTCAAGCGAAGGAGGACCGAGGTGTGGCCGATGTCGAGGAGCCCCGGGTGTGGATGTTCGGATGCGACGTCGTCGGCGAGAACGCGTGCCTCGTAGTCGGGCACGGCGTGCAACGAGCCGCGAAGCCACACGAGGGAGCGCACGGGCTCACGCAGCCGCAGTGGTGCGTGATCGGTGATCTCGAGGACGGCAGGCAGGCCGCCGCCGCCGGAGTTCCAGGCCAGAGCCGCAGCAGCGGAGGCATGTGGGACTGCAACGACGACGTCACCGTTCGAACGCAGGTGATGCACCGACGTGACGGTGGGATCGCTGCCTTCGATGGCGAGAACTGCGTCTTGTGCGCGCACACAGGCGCTGCGGACGCGTTCGGCGGTGGACGGGCCGGTGCTGGTCTTCGTTGCCATGCTGCCCCCTTGGCGGGTGTTCTCTCGAACTCCATCGGATGATGAGGTAACCCTAACCTAAGGCGCTTCGGTGTGAATCGCAAGACTTTTGCGCAACTCGCGTGGAATCCGCCGCCTGCGCCGGGGTTACGGTTTGTCTGTGGCCATTCCTCTCTCACTCGGGCTGCCCGCCCCGAGAAACTCGCGCGGACTCCTCGAAGCACTCTTTCTCCCGGTTGTTCCGGCGTCGGCTCTGATCGGCGGCGAAGCAGCAGGCCGGGTTGTCGTCCGCCTCGATATCGATCCGGAAGAACTGCGTGCGGACACGGAAGCGTCGTACGAGGCCGTCCGTTTCGACGTCGACGTCACCACCGACCAGATCGACGACGCGATCGCGCTGCGCCTGCCCGCTCCACTCGCTGTGTATGTCGACGGCGGCGAAGAGGATCTGACACCCGCCGAAGCGGCGCTGCGTCTGTGCGAAGGTGGCCGGATCCCCGGACTCGCCGCCGGTCTTACGCCCACCGAAGTGGCTGATTTCCTGGCGGTACTCGCGCACGAGTCCGTCGGTTTCGTAGCCCGCGCGGCCGACGGCGACGAGGTGATCGCCCTGCTGTGTGGCACCGTCGCTGCACTGCGCGGCGACGACGTGCGCGCCGCGATGGTCGATCCGAAGCCGGAAAAACTTGCCGCGCTGATCCCCGAAGCCGCGTCGGCCATGCGTGAGGTGCTGCTCACGATCGAGGTCGCGGATCTGCCTGCAGTGGAAACGGCTTTGCGTGCCGCGGGTTTGCAGTGACCGGCGTGGGTCGGTGCGTAATCTTTTAGGCGTGCCAAGAATCGCGTATTTCGGTCCGTCGGGAACCTTCACGGAGATAGCTCTCGCCCAGTTGGAGGCTGAGGGCGCGTTCGGCGAAACCGTCGAGCGAGTACCGGCCGGCAGTCCGCCGGCGACTCTCGACATGGTTCGCGACGGTTCCGTGGACGGAGCCGTGGTTCCCTTCGAGAACTCGGTGGAAGGCGGCGTAGCTCCGACGCTCGATTCACTCGCTCTCGGTTCGCCGCTGCAGATCGTCGCCGAAACCGATCTGGACGTGAGTTTCTCCATCCTGGTTCGGGCCGGGACCACCGCCGATCAGGTCCGAACGATCGGCGCGTACCCGCATGCGGGCGCGCAGGTCCGCGGATGGATCGCCGAGAACCTGCCCCAGGCCGAGGTGGTGTTGGCGTCGTCCAACGCCGGTGCGGCCCTGGATGTGCAGGCCGGAACCGTCGACGCCGGTGTGTCCACGGCTTTGGCGGGTCAGATGCTCGGACTCGACAGCCTGGCGGACAACGTCGCCGATGTAGGCGGCGCCCGCACACGTTTCGTGTTGGTCACCAAGCCGGCCCCGGTTCCGGCGCGGACCGGTGCCGATCGCACCGCGCTGGTGCTTCACCTCGACAACGCTCCCGGCTCCCTGGTGCGTGCACTCTCCGAATTCGCCGCTCGCGGTATCGACCTGACTCGGATCGAATCACGGCCGATGCGAACGGAATTGGGCACGTACCGGTTCTTCGTGGACTGCGTCGGACACGTCGAGGACTCGCTGGTGGCCGAGGCGATGCGTGCCCTGCATCGTAAATCCGGAGTCCGCTTCCTGGGGTCGTGGGCGACAGCGAATTCGACCGGGCCACAACCTCCTTCGGACGAAGAAGCGATTCGGTGGATCGACGAACTCAAGCGTGGAGGGGGAGAACGATGACCGGAAGGCTCATCCTCGTTCGGCACGGTCAGACGGAGGCGAATGTCGCCAAACGTCTCGACACCGCACTACCCGGAGCAAAGCTCACGCCGGAAGGATTGGCGCAGGCCGAGACTTTGGGCATCGGTCTGGCTTCGGCGCCGCCGCTGGCACTCGTATCGTCGTTGGCTTTGCGTGCCCGGCAGACAGCAGGTTTCGTGGAGCAGGCCGCCGGTGTCTCTCTGGACGTGCGGGACGGATTGCACGAGGTGCAGGCCGGTGACCTCGAAGATCGTACCGACGAGGCCGCGCACCGACTGTTCATGGAGACGTTCCATCACTGGCACACCGGCAACCTCGGCGCTCGCATCCCCGGTGGTGAAACGGGATACGACGTCCTGGAGCGATACGTCCCCGTCGTCAATTCGTTGCGCGAAGAATTTCTCGAAGGCTCACGAGACGGCGGCGACATCGTCGTGGTCAGTCATGGTGCAGCGATCCGTCTTGTCGCAGCCCAGCTTGCCGGTGTCCCCGGTCTGTTCGCAGCCAACAACCACTTGGCCAACACCGAGACCGTCGAACTGTTGCCTTCGGTCGACGGCGGTTGGGAGTGCCTGCGCTGGGGAACCGTCAACCCGCCGTTCGAGCATCGACTCATCCCCGGTGCCGACGACGTGATGGGCTGACGGCCGGCTTCACCACCAACCGGTCTGGACGCTCAGTTGGCGCCCGAGTTCAGCGGACAGAGTGCTCACGTAGCTGGCTGTCAGGTGGTGGGAATCGTGATACACCAATACATTTCCCTCCACGACGCGGCACAACTGCGGTCCGCAGACGCCGTCGCTGAGGTCGAGTAGACGGACGTTGGTCAGATCGCCGATCGCCGACGGCGCCGGATTGACGTCGCTGAGCATTTCGGACCGTGGCATCGCGCAGTGATCGGGTGACGTGGTTGTCGCCAGACAGTCGATCGCGCGGTAGGCGACGCCGTCGTGGTGCAACCACGGGGTATCGCGGATGGCGAGCACGTCGATACCGTCGCGCCCCAGTTCCTCCCACACGTGTACGTAAGACTCGGGCGTCACGTCGCCAGGGCCGTCGGAACTCGGCCTGGTTGCCGTCGTGAACACGAAATCGGGTGAGGCGTCGGCCAACTCGGTCAGCACTCCACGCGACCAGTCGACGCAATCCGGATAGTCGTTGTCCGACAACGTCTGCATGGAGTCGATGGTGAGCGGGCAGCCCATCTTCAGATACGTGTCGACGCGGAACCCGTGACTCTTGCCGAGTTCGTCGAGTGCAGTGAGCCAGTGCTCGGAGTGCGAACCACCTGCGAGGGCGATGGTTCTGTCGGCGTCGGCGTCGCCGTAGGTGCAGTGGACGACGTCCCGCTCGAGAAAATCGGCGATACAGCCGTCGAGCGTACTGGCCGGAAGGTCCAGTGGCGCATCGAAGATCGAGGGAACCATCGACGCCTTGGGTACTTCGGCACCGTCGGTGAGCGCGAGTGCGCCGGGATGGGTCAAGAGGTCGAGGGTGTCGACTGCCCGCTGGCCCGTCGTCTGGCTGCTCGCGTACGACTGCCAGGCGACCGAAGCGGCGAGGACCACGGCAGCGGTGACGACGCAAGCCAGGACGGTGTACCGGCGCGAGCGGCCTCCACGTTCCACCGGAACCTCGATCAGGCGCCGGAGTGCAAGCGCCCCCGCGACGGAGAGGGCGATGATCAGTGCCCCGCCGAGCAGGCCGGCTTCGGGGCGTCCGGTGATGACGAGTGCAAACACCAGAATCGGCCAGTGAATCAGGTACAGCGCGAATGCGAACGAGCCGAGCCACGTCAGTGCCGGATGGGCAAGAGTCTTCGACGTCCAAGGCGTGTCGTCGCCGACTCCGGACAGGATCAGCGCAAGAGTGGCCAGCACCGGCACCAGCGCCCACGGGCCGGGGAACTGCTGGGCGCCGTCGAGCACTATGCCGCACAACAGGATCGACGAAAGCCCCGCCCAGCCGATCGTTGCTCTGACCGAGAACGGCAGGGATGCGATCTGCCGACTGCGTGTGCTGGTCATCAGAACGGCCAGCAGACCACCGAGGGCCAATTCCCACAACCTGGCGCCGGAGTCGTAGTACGCCCAGGCTTGGTGACGCGAAGATTTGGCGAGTGCGTAGAGAAAAGATCCTGCGGTCAGAACCAGAAGGGTGACCGCGAGTGACGGGCGGAAATAGTTGGGATTCACGCGTGAAGCGACATAAGCGATCACGGAGACCAGTGCGATGGCCAGGAGATAGAACTGACCTTGTACGGCCATCGACCACAGGTGCTGCAGGGGAGTGACCGAGCCGTCGGCGGCCAGGTAGTCGCTTGCGGTGCTGGCGAGCTGCCAGTTCTGGAAGAACCCGAGCACCGCGATCAGTTGATCGCCCAGATCGGCCCAGCGTGTGCGTGGCAGCAGCAACGCGGTCCCCAGTGAGGTCAAAATGCTGACCACCGCGATCAGGGGGAACAGCCGCAGAAACACCCGCCGCAGTGCCGGGACCGGGTTGAGTGAACCCCCGGCTTCGGCGCGTCGAACCAGTGAGCCGACGAAGAAGTATCCGGACAGAACCAGGAAGACGTCCACCCCGCCCGATACCCGTCCGAACCACACGTGGAACACGACCACCAAACCGATGGCGAGGCCGCGCAGTCCGTTCAGGTCTTGTCGGTGCGGTGTTGTTGCCCGTTCTTCGTTCGGCCGGTCGATCGTGGCGACCGAGCCTTGTTCGCCCGGTGACGACGGTTGACGCGAGAACTGCATGCTGAAGTAAGGCTCCGGGCGTTGAAGGGACGCCCCGAGGTTACCCGGAAGTCTCCGGCGCCGATTCCTCGAGTTCCGTTAAAAGAGCGTTCACGGCTTGTCGGAGGCGATGGGATGTTCCGGAACTGATGGACGTCCATTCGGTGCCGTCGGCGGCCCGAGTGGTCGAACCGACCAGCCGACCCGACAAGGTGTCGTACACAGTCACTGCGCCGGTCATGAGCGTCGTCGCTCCCAAACTGTGTGGTATTCCGACCAATTCGGCGAAGGCGGTGCATGTGACGATTGCGCTACCCAGTTGGCGCGCGTCGTCTTCGGGTATCCCGGCGTTGATCAAGGCCGAGGTTACGCTGCCTGCATCCGGGCCGGCGCCGAATGCCAGGCTGAGCATCTCGGTCGGTGCGTTGATCACGGCAATCGGCATTGCTTCGGCGCTGCCGAGCGCGGTGACAACGGGTGCAGTCGGTTCGGCGGTGACGCTGCGCAATGCGAACGAAGAATCAGTTGAAGTCGCTTCGACACAAAGGAATTCGCCCTGCGCGACGCAGAGGCGTGAAATGCTTCCGCCGACATGCCGACGCAGCGCCAACTCCCACTTGGGGTGGGTCAGGACGCGCAGGCGGGCACTGAGTTCGTGATGGATCTCCCCGCCGGGGAGGAGATCGCGCTCGGAGAGTGAATCTGCCGCGGACTGCATCGCCGTACGGTGAGCGCTCGCACTGCCGTGAACCGTCGCGCCACCGAGAACCACGGGAAGCGCATCGAGTCCGAGTCGCTCACGTACATAGTCGATTTCGTCCTGTGACAGGGCGACGACAGGTAAATTCCACCCCTCAGGTGAGGTGCCGAGGTCCACCATCAATGCTCTGCAGTTTCGAGTGCGCCACCGATCACGGACGGGATGACTGTTCGGCCGTCGGCGAAGTGCTCGAAGTGCTTCAGGTAATCGGGTGTGTCGTGCTCGGTCTCGTCTTCAGATTGGGCCGCATGACGGCCGCCGGCGATCGGCGCAGATCCGCCTGCGGTTCGGGCCGGATCCACCTTGACGGTATCCGCGGTGCCCTGAACCGGCGAGGTCACGGGGTTCTGGCGTGTGGCGCTCTGGCCGGTGGAGGGATCAGGAAGAGCGTGCCGGCCGGTGCTGCTGCTCGACGACGAGCCCGCGATTGCTCCGGCTCCTGTAGTCGCGGATGCTGCGCTGACCTGTGCCGGTGCCCGGCTTGCCGACGGGGTGCCGAACAGTGATGGTGTGGAAGCGCCGAGTCTTGCGCCGCCGAGTCCCGCGCCGCCCAGTCCGGTGAGTCCTGCTCCTGCCGTCGCGAGAGCTGATGCGGCAGTGGTGGCGCCTGTGACTGCGGTGGTGGTGGCGCTGGCTGCGGTGGCAACTCCACCGGAGATGGCACCGGCCTGTGAGGCAGCGGCGGCAAATACCGGGTTGGAAACTACGGATGCGACAGCAGCGGTGGCGGCGCGCACGGGATCCGCGATTGCGTCAGCGAGCGTGGATGCCGCTTGCACGACGGACTGTCGTGCGGCGCTGCCTGGGCTTTCGGCCGAAGCGGATGCCCCAGCTGTGGGTTCCGCGATGGACGGTGGTGAGTCGAAGTTCTGCTGCACGGCCAGATGGGCCGTTGCGGCGTCGTACGTTTCCATTGTCACCGCCGCTCGAATTTTGAGAGCTTCTTCGGCAGCCTCGGCGGCGGCGGCACCGCCGACCAGGGCACCGCCGATGGAGTACGCGGCGACCTTTGCCGCTTGAACTGCCGCGATCGCCGCCAGCGACGGCATGGCCAGGGTGGCGAAGGTGTAGGAACCGGACTGTACTTGGGCTTTACCTGCGGTTTCTCCCGCGAGCAACGCGGCAGCAGCAGCCCATTCCTGGAACGGTGCGAATTTGCTCAATGCGGCATCCGCTGCTTCTCCGGACCACCCGGTGCGAAGGTCCGCCATCACGCGAGAGATTGATGCAGCGGTGTCGGTCAGTCCGGACGACACGGTGGACCAGGCCCCGGCCGCCACGCCGAGAGGGACCGGCCCGGCTCCGGCGACCAGTGCTGCGGAGTTGGGTGCTGCGCCCCGTGGATACCAGATGACGCCGGTGATGCCGACCATTGTTCTTCCCCCCAGGAAGTGTGACTGTGTTGCCGAGTTACCGAGCTCGATTTCTGTCGATCAGATCGGTGCGGCTGCCAGGCTGGACTTGGTGAGCTGGTCTTCGAGCTCGTAGGCAGCTGCATTCTTGCGCAGAGCTGCCGCAGCCGCGATGAGCTCCTCGATTGCCCGATCGGTGGACGAGGCAAGGCTGCCCGAGATGGTGTTGAAGTAATTTGCCGCGCTACCGGACACTTCTTCGGATCCCGCTGGGAGAACGCGTAGCGTCGGCTGCGCAGTAGAGACGATTCCGCGCAATCGCGTCGCCGCAGACTCGAGTTCCATTGCGGCGGCAACTAGGGCTTGAGGGTCGACGTGCATAGTGCCGAACTCCTTCCTGACCAGGGCGGATAAGTGGTCGGGAGGCCGTGCGCACAGCCGTCGATATCCCCCCGCACATACTTTGATGCCTACCGCCCGCTTTTGGTTCCCCCCGAAATCGGACGACTTTGCCCTCAGCCCCAGCCGAGTTCGTGCAATCTGTCTTCTTCGATGCCGAAGTAGTGCGCGATCTCGTGGATGACGGTCACGGCAACCTCGTGAACAACCTCGTCCTCGGATGCGCAGATGTCGAGTATCGAATCGCGGAAAATAGTGACCGTGTCCGGCAGGTACCCACCGTAATGAGAATCCCGCTCGGTCAGAGCGACGCCCTGATACAAACCGAGCAGCCCCGGTTCTTCTTCGTCACGTGCTTCGACAAGCACCACGACATTGTCGATTGCCTTGGCAAGTTCGGGCGGAATCAGATCGAGCGCCTCGCCGACCAGTTCCTCGAACCGGTCGGGCGTCATAGTTACCGTCATGGCTTACGACGGCGGAGCTGCGCCGGGCAACGGCGTCGGCAACGACCGACCTTCCGGTGCAGCGGGTGGCGGGACCGGAGCGGCGCCGTTGATCAGGATGTCGCCCTTGGCGCTTCCGGTGATCGCGGCAAACCCGCCGGTTTCGACCTCTTTGCCGATCGAACAATTGACTCGGCGGCTGCCGGCCAACCAGCTTTCCAGTGAAATGTTGTCCCAGAACAGTGTCAGCGTCTTGTCGCGAAGCGCGTCTGCGGAACCAAGGTACTCGTTGGACGCCTGAGTGCAGACGCCCTCGAGATAGCGGTCCTGATCTTCGACCGACGGCATTGCGCCCGGGAATTGAGTGCCGAGGTCTATCACCGAAATAACCTCGTATGCATGCGGTTTCGCGCAATCGACCGGATCGGTGGGGAGGTTCTGGTTGATGCCGATGCACGTGCCGACGTCCCACACGTTCGACTGGTCCTGGTCCGCCACGCGGCCAACGAACGGTTGTAGCTCGCCGGTCGTGGTCGAGAACTGCAACCCGCAACGCAGTGCGCGCTCGCCCGAAGCCCAACCCGATTCACTCGGGAACATCAAGCCGACGCTGAACTTGCCCTTGGGATCGAATTTCGAATCGAGGTAGGACATGACGATGGGTGTGCAGTGCTCGTCGCGTAGTTCGGCGAATCGAAGGGCGCCCGGGTACCGGGAACCGGGGCCGAACTCGGCACCCGGGAACACCGAGAGGTCGAGTGGTCCGGCTACCTCGAAGCGGTGTTCAGTTCCGCACTGAACCTTCGACATGTCCGTGCGGTCTCCGCCCGACTCGGTCGCAGGCGTCCAGTTGAGACAGTCGCCGGCCGCAGCCGCGGTGAAGGCGTCGTCGCGAGTCGATCCCGTCGCTGCGGGACCACCGCCACTGACACTGACCGAGGACGAGTCGTCCTTGTTCAATCCACCGGAAATCGCGATCGTTGCGATCGCGGCGACCACCGCACCTACCGCCACAGCAGCCAGGACCCGACGGGTGCGACTCGCGGAGACAGTTTTCTTCGCCGGCGTCCCCTGGGGATCTGCCGGATCTGGCGACTTCTCGATCTTGTCTTCGGACATCGATTCCATCATGCCTGTTGCCGTGGCGATATCGAACTTTCACTACAAAACTCACAATCGCGTCTGTGAGTATTTTGTAGTCATGAGCGAAAACACCCCACTCGATCCCGAGGCTGTCGAGCTGGCGGGCCGGCTCTTCGACATGGCACGAACCGGTGATGCAGCCGGGCTGGCGTCGTACGTCGATGCCGGAGTTCCCGTCAATCTGACCAACGAGAGTGGCGACACGCTCGTCATGTTGGCGGCGTACCACGGTCACGCTGACGCCGTCGTTGCCCTGATCGAGCGCGGCGCCGACGTCAACCGGCCCAACGACAAGAACCAGACGCCCCTTGCCGGAGCGGTCTTCAAGGGTGAGGATGCGGTGGTGAAAGCGCTGGTGAGCGGGGGAGCCGACCCGAAAGGTGGACACCCGACTGCCGTCGACGCGGCTCGGATGTTCGGACGCGAGGACTACCTGAGTCTGCTCGAATCGTGATCTCTCCCTCTCCGACGTGGACGTGACCGTCGGAGAGCTGCAGTGAGTGGGTAAAGTTCGAAGTCGTGATTGACCTCAAGTTTCTCCGTGAGAACCCCGAAATCGTCCGCGAGTCGCAGCGCACCCGTGGAGAAGATCCAGGACTGGTCGACGCTCTGCTCGAAGCCGACGCGTCCCGACGCGCTGCCGTTCTGACCGGAGACAACCTCCGTGCAGAGCAGAAGGCCTTCGGCAAGAAGGTCGGACAGGCATCTCCGGAGGAGCGTCCCGCACTGCTCGAAGGTTCCAAGGAACTGGCGGCAAAGGTCAAGGAAGCCGAGGCCGCGCAGCACGAGGCGCAGGCCGCGCTCGACGCCGCACACCGCGCGATTTCCAACGTCGTACAAGAAGGTGCGCCGGCCGGCGGCGAGGACGATTACATCGTTCTCGAACACGTCGGTGAGATTCCGAAGTTCGACTTCGAGCCGAAGGATCACCTCGAGCTGGGCGAGTCGCTCGGCCTGATCGACATGGAACGCGGCGCCAAGGTTTCGGGTTCGCGCTTCTACTTCATGACCGGCTACGGGGCCATGCTCCAGCTCGGACTGCTGCAGTTGGCTGCGCAGAAGGCGATCGCCAACGGATTCACGATGATGATTCCGCCGGTGCTCGTACGCCCGGAAATCATGGCCGGTACCGGCTTCCTCGGTGCTCACTCGGACGAGATCTACCACTTGCAGGATGACGACCTGTACCTCGTCGGAACTTCCGAGGTACCCATGGCCGGCTACCACTCGGGCGAGATCCTCGAACTGAACGAAGGCCCTAAGCGCTACGCCGGTTGGTCGTCGTGCTTCCGCCGCGAGGCCGGAAGCTACGGCAAGGACACCCGCGGCATCATCCGTGTTCATCAGTTCGACAAGGTCGAGATGTTCACGTACTGCCGTCCCGAGGACGCCGACGCCGAACACCAGCGTCTCCTAGGATGGGAGCGAGACATGTTGGCGGCCATCGACGTTCCGTACCGCGTGATCGACGTCGCCGGCGGAGACCTCGGTTCTTCGGCTGCGCGTAAGTTCGACTGCGAGGCATGGGTCCCGACGCAGGGCACCTACCGCGAGCTGACATCGACGTCCAACTGCACGACGTTCCAGGCCCGCCGCCTCGGAGTTCGGTACCGCGACGAGAACGGCAAGCCGCAGACGGCCGCCACTCTCAACGGCACCTTGGCTACGACGCGCTGGATCGTGTCGATTCTCGAGAACCATCAGCAGGCCGACGGCTCGGTGCGAGTGCCCGAGGCATTGGTGCCGTTTGTCGGCACGGATGTGCTTCGCTGACACGCTGAACCAACACAATCAGGGCCGCGACGGACTCCGTCGCGGCCCTTTTCGTACTTTCGTACTGGTAGGTTTGGAACTTTTTCTGAACTGACGAAATATCAACTTTTTCCCGCCGATTGGCGCGGTGACCACCAAAAGCGTTGTCGATGGGCCGCTTTGGCGATAGTTTTGCGTTCAATCGAGTTTCCATACCCTGCTTTTCCATCCCGCGTCTGGTGATACGAGGGTGAGTCCGGGGTGAATTGGACAAGTGTCTTGCCAAAAGTAGTACACGTACTAGTTTTTTCGTTATGTTGTGACGGCGCGCACACGTTTTGTCCGAATCCACTGCTCATGTTTGCCCTTCCGAAGGAAGTGCCCATGCCCCAAATCTCTCAGTTGCGGCGATTCGCCGTGCCCATAACCGGAACCGCCATGGTCGCCGGAATGCTGCTGGTCGGCACGCCCGCGTCAGCTGCTATCTCGACCACCGGTTTCAAAACAGCGTGCGTTGCCGGATCGATTATCGGAGACGTCCACAAGGTCACTGACAACCTCATCACGGTCGACGCCCCGGCTTCTGTCCAGCCCGGCGAGACTTTCACCTACCGAATTCAGCCGAGCGGAACGTCATATCCGGACAAGGACTCCGGAGCGACTACTACGAACTTGTCACGTCTGAAAATCGACTATGCCATCCCGAGCAATGCGACGTACGTTTCCGCTACCGTCGTCGCAGGTACCTCCATCGGACTCGACAATGTCGCACCGAATGTTCTCAGAGTCAACGATTCTGGCAATGTCGACGGCAGCGGCGGGATCCTGCGGTTGTCAGGAAACAACCAGGTGATCGGCAACAGTCCGACGACGAGCACGAACTCGGAGGGTGGAATTCGAGTACCGAAGTCCAAGAAGAACCTCGATGGCTCGACAAACGGCAACGGAGACACGTGGTTCCGACTTCCCGCAGTCGACGTAACAATGGTCGCTGGTGCGACGGGAGTGATCCAGCCGAAGGTGAGGACCGCGGGTGCGGCCGGCAACCTCGGTGCCAGCGAAAACTTCAGCACTCAGCTCGCAAAGGCGAGTTTCTTTGGTACACAGTGGGCTCCGACCCGGTGCTCGCCTCGCGAGAACAAGGACACCACGCCTCTCAACGCTGGTGCAGGTCCACTCGCGACGATCAGCATTGCTTCGGCTCCGGTGGATGTCGAGACCACGACGTCGTTGTCGGTTCCGGCGACGGCGGTTACGGGTGCGGCGGTTGATCTGACCGCGACGGTGGCTCCGAACAACGCTGTCGGCACGGTGCAGTTCAAGTCGAACGGCACGGCAATCGGCTCCCCGGTCACGGTGACTGGTGGTGTTGCGACATTGAGCCATGCGTTCGATGCTGCTGGCGCTCAGAGTGTTACGGCCGACTTCACCGCCGGTGCAGGGTTCGTGAGTTCTTCGGCGTCTGCTCAGACGGTGACCGTTTCTGATCCGGCTCCGGTGGATGTGGAGACGACGACGTCGTTGTCGGTTCCGGCGACGGCGATCACGGGTACGGCGGTTGATCTGAGCGCGACGGTTGCTCCGAACAATGCTGTCGGCACGGTGCAGTTCAAGTCGAACGGCACGGCGATCGGTTCCCCGGTCACGGTGACTGGTGGTGTTGCGACATTGAGCCATGCGTTCGATGCTGCTGGCGCTCAAAGCGTTACGGCCGACTTCACCGCTGGTGCAGGGTTTGTCAGTTCGTCGGCGTCGGCTCAGACGGTGACCGTTTCTGATCCGGCTCCGGTGGATGTCGAGACCACGACGTCACTCTCGGTTCCGGCGACTGCGATCACGGGTACGGTGGTTGATCTGACCGCTACCGTGGCTCCGAACAACGCTGTCGGTACGGTGCAGTTCAAGTCGAACGGTGCGGCGATCGGCACTCCGGTCACGGTGAGTGGTGGTGTTGCGACATTGAGTCATGCGTTCGATGCTGCTGGTGCGCAGAGTGTTACCGCTGACTTCACCGCTGGTGCTGGCTTTGTCAGCTCGTCGGCGTCGGCTCAGACGGTGACGGTCTCTGATCCGGCTCCGGTGGATGTCCAGACCACGACCTCACTCTCGGTTCCGGCGACTGCCGTCACGGGTACTGCGGTTGATCTGAGCGCGACGGTTGCTCCGAACAATGCTGTCGGTACGGTGCAGTTCAAGTCGAACGGTGCGGCGATCGGCACTCCGGTGACGGTGGCTGGCGGTGTTGCGACATTGAGTCATGCGTTCGATGCTGCTGGTGCGCAGAGTGTTACCGCTGACTTCACTGCCGGTGCAGGGTTTGTGAGTTCCTCGGCGTCGGCTCAGACGGTGACCGTTTCGGATCCGGCTCCGGTGGATGTCGAGACGACGACGTCACTCTCGGTTCCAGCTACGGCGGTCACGGGTACTGCGGTTGATCTGAGCGCGACGGTTGCTCCGAACAATGCTGTCGGTACGGTGCAGTTCAAGTCGAA
>NZ_JBXAFO010000007.1:62085-168194 GCF_058793255.1 Rhodococcus sp. MPR-R1B | reverse complement strand
CGGCACGGCGATCGGCACTCCGGTGGCAGTCTCCGCGGGTGTTGCGACATTGAGCCATGCGTTCGATGTTGCTGGTGCGCAGAGTGTTACGGCTGACTTCACCGCTGGTGGAGGGTTCGTCAGCTCGTCGGCATCGGCTCAGACGGTGACGGTGTCCGATCCGGCTCCGGTCGATGTCGAGACCACGACGTCGCTCTCGGTTCCCCCGACGGCGGTCACGGGTACGGCGGTTGATCTGAGCGCGACGGTTGCTCCGAACAATGCTGTCGGTACGGTGCAGTTCAAGTCGAACGGCACTGCGATCGGTTCTCCGGTCACGGTGACTGGTGGTGTTGCGACTCTGTCGCATGCGTTCGATGCTGCTGGTGCACAAAGTGTTACCGCTGACTTCACCGCGGGTGCTGGCTTTGTCAGCTCGTCGGCGTCGGCTCAGACGGTGACCGTTTCTGATCCGGCTCCAGTGGATGTCGAGACCACGACGTCACTCTCGGTTCCCCCGACGGCGGTCACGGGTACTGCGGTTGATCTGACCGCTACCGTTGCTCCGAACAATGCTGTCGGTACGGTGCAGTTCAAGTCGAACGGCACGGCGATCGGTTCCCCGGTCACGGTGACTGGTGGTGTTGCGACTCTGAGCCATGCGTTCGATGCTGCTGGCGCTCAGAGTGTTACGGCTGACTTCACCGCCGGTGCTGGCTTTGTCAGCTCGTCGGCGTCGGCTCAGACGGTGACGGTCTCTGATCCGGCTCCGGTCGACAAGGCGACAAAGACGGTGCTGAGTGTTCAGGGTGAAGCCAAGGTCGGACTGCCTGTTGATCTCTTCGCGACAGTGTCCGAGGATCCCTCGGACGCCCTGGTGCCTTCCGGCGGAACGGTCCAGTTCAAGATCGGTGGAGTCGATCTGGGTGCCCCGGTCGCGGTTGTGGACGGAGTTGCCAAGCTGCCGCACGTATTCGGAGCAGAAGGCACCTTTGCAGTCTCGGCTGTATTCAGTGGATCCGGTGTGTTCACGTCGTCCACTGCGGAGTCTGTCGACGTCAATGTCACGGTTCCGACCCCGTCGGATGTCGAAAGCTCTACGTCGTTGACGGCTCCGTCCTCGGCAAAGGTCGGCACGGCGGTGCAGCTGAAGGCTGTGGTCAGTTCTTCCGGCGCGACGTCGGGAACCGTCCAGTTCTTCGACGGAACGACTCCGATCGGAACTGCCGTTGATGTTGTCGGTGGGCAGGCTGTGTTGAGCCACACCTTCACCACGACCGGCAACCATTCGATCACCGCGGTCTACAGCGGCGCCCAGGGTGTCACGGGTTCCACGTCGACTGCATCGGTTGTGAACGTCGGCAACGGGGGCGGTGACTTCGGTTCGCTCGGATCGTTGTCGCTGCCGTTCGGTTCCTGATTCTCCGATGATGTGATGCCCCTTGTGCCCCACAGGCGCAAGGGGCATCACTCTTCGCAAATCGATGATTGGTCGTTAGCGGAACTATCGGCAATTCGTGATTTTTTGTCGGTATTTGTCCGAAAAAACTGATACAAGTACTACTTTTGACGGGTACTGTACGGGCGTCCAGCTTCAATTCTGATTTTCGCTCTGTTCGAGTATTCCGAGAGAAGAACCAATGCACATCTCGACGCTCCGGCACTGTGCCGCGCCCCTGACCGGCGCTGCCCTGGTGGCCGGGATGCTGCTTATAGGTGGTGGGCAGGCCGCTGCGCAGACCACCACGACCTCGTTCAAAAGTACGTGCCGCGCATCGGCGACCATCAACGTCGACAAGACCAAAGACGATTCCGTCATCGTCAATGCGCCGACCACAGTGGTATCCGGAGAGACATTTACATTCACGATTCAGCCGGGCCCGGCTTCATACCCGGACAGTGATTCCGGTGCGACTACCAGCAATCTGTCGAGGTTGAAGTTCGATTTCGAGATTCCGAACAACACGACATTCGTTCAGGCCGCGGTGCTGCCGAACACGGGTAAGAACCTCGATGGGGTTCCGGCAGGCGTGCTGAGGATCAACACGTCGGGTTCAGCCGATTCGGCAGGGCCTCTGCTTCGGTTGTCGGGCAACAACGAAGTCATCGCCAACGGCACTTCGAACAGCACCAACAGCGAAGGGGGAATCCGTGCTCCCAAGCTCAAGAAGAATCTGGACGGATCGTCCAACAGCAACGGGGACAGTTGGTTCCAGATGCCGGCCGTCGAGGTAACCGTCGTCGCAGGCACCGCCGGGACGGCCATCACTCCGAAGGTGCGGACGTCCGGCAGCGCCGGAAGTTACAACGCAAGCGAGAATTTCAGTACCCAGCTCGCCAAAGCAACTTTTCTCGGTGGAACCCAGTGGGCGCCGACCAAGTGTTCTCCGCGGGACGGAACGGGATCGGGGCTCAATCGTGGCGCAGGCGCGCTGGCGACCATCGCAGTATCGAGTGCTGATGCACCCTCGACCACACAGCTCAACCTACCGGCCTCGACATACGTAGGCACCGAGATAACCCTGACTGCAGGCGTTTCCGGTGGAACATCCGGTGGCACGGTTCAGTTCAAGGACGGAGACAACCTGATCGGTGGACCGGTCGCGGTTGTCAACGGCACCGCCGCGCTTCCACACACGTTCACGACGGCCGGCGACCACAGCGTCACTGCCGAATACAGCGGCGTATCCGGAGTCTCCGGATCGACATCGGCGCCCAAGGTGATCAAGGTCCAGTCCGCACGCACTGCGACATCGGTTGCAGTCACCGCGCCCGAGAATTCGGCGATCAACGTGCCAGTGGACTTGAGCGCAACAATCTCACCGACACCGACGGGTGGCACGGTTCAGTTCAAGGACGGATCGAACAATCTCGGTGCGCCGCAGCAGGTTACCTCCGCCCAGGTCAAGCTGACCACCTCCTTCACAACTCCCGGACAGCACTCGATAACTGCGATCTACAGCGGAACAACCGAATTTGCCGGCTCGACGTCAACTCCACAGATCGTCGGAGTCGCAGCAGCAGATTCGGTGACGACAACATTCGTCAACCTTTCCGGGTCGGCTGCGACCGGTGACCAAGTAGCGCTGTCCGCATCAGTCTTCCCGACGCCCACTGGCGGAACGATTCAGTTCAAGGACGGTGGAGTCGATATCGGTGCCCCTGTCGAACTCGTCGGAGGGACAGCAAACCTTACCCACAGTTTCGATTCGGCAGGCAGTCATTCGGTCACCGCGATCTACTCGGGAGCGGCGGGCTTCACAGCCTCGACGTCGCTACCGAAGACGATCACGATCGATGACGGAATCTCCGGCACCACGACGGTAGTCACCGTGCCGGAATCGGCATCGACTCGGAACCCGGTCGAGTTGCGCGCGACGATCAATCCCGCACCAGCGGGTGGCACCGTTCAGTTCGCCGACGCGGGAGTGCCGCTCGGCGATCCGGTTGCCGTCGACAACGGTGTAGCTGTCGTCACCCATTCCTTCACGACGGCTGGAACGCACGCGATCACTGCGCTCTATTCCGGTGATCCGACATCCGCAGGATCGGTTTCGACGGCGCAGAGCATCGAGGTGACGTCCTCCGATGTGGCTACGTCGACAACGGTGACCGTCCCGGCGACCGCCCGGACCGGCGGTGCCGTAGATCTGAAGGCATCGGTTGAACCGAAGCCTTCCGGTGGCACCGTCCAGTTCACGAACGCGGGCTCGCCTATCGGATATCCGGTCAACGTGGTCGATGGTGTCGCGACGCTCAGCCACGTCTTCACGAATTCCGGGTCTCACGATATTGCCGCTGCGTTCAGCGGCGCTGTCGGATTCGACGGTTCCACGTCCGCCCTGGGCACCGTGGAGGTCAGTCTCGCGGATCTCGGCACCGCCACTCTGCTCAGTGTTCCCGGCGAAGCAAAGACCGGCGCCGCCACCGACCTTTGGGCTTCGGTGTTCGAATTGCCGAGTGGGCAGCCTGTTTCGACCGGTGGAACCGTTCAGTTCTCCGACGGAGGGGTCAGTCTGGGTGCACCGGTGTTCGTATTCGACGGAGTCGCCAAGCTGACACATACTTTCTCCACTACGGGTGCACACGAGATCGTTGCGACCTACAGCGGATCCGAAGGCCGTAACGGCTCGGCAGCGCAGGCACGTTCGATCAACGTGTCGCAGGCGACTGCGTCGGACATCTCGACCGCCACCGTCATATCAGTACCCGGCACAGTCACGGTGGGTTCGCAAATTTCGTTGAGCACCAACGTCATCGCCTCGGAGACCGCAGGTGGAACCGTGCAGTTCATGGATGGCGACACACCAATCGGTCAAGCAGTTGTACTGGTCAACGGCGTTGCCACCATGGGGCATACCTTCGACAAGGTGGGTGCTCACCCGATTACCGCTGTCTACAGCGGTGCTGCCGGATTCTCCGGCTCGACGTCGGCGGCTACTTCCGTCCTCGTCGAGAAGGCCTCGACCGGCAACGGTGGCGGCGGATCCAGTGATTTTCTTCCGTTCGGTTCCTGACCTTCGTGCGTTGCTAGCTGAGGAGTATTCGTGTCTGTGAGAAGAAGTTCCGCGGTTGTGGTGGCGGCGTTGGTCGGCGGTGTATTGGTGGCCGGTGGTGTTGCTTCGGCGGCTCCGTCGTCGTCGCCGCCCGTGGAGAAGAGCGTCGACTTCAAGTTGGGGTGTGACGGCTACGAGCATTTGGCCGTTGACATCTCGGATGTGTTTCATTCGACGGGTGTGACGGTGTCGGCGCCGGAGAAGGTAGTGGCAGGGTCGACCTTCACGTACCGGGTGCAACCGAATGCGATGTCAGTGCCGACAGGTGGCCATGCGGGTCGCAGTGTCGGTAAGTGGACACGACTGAAGTACGACTTCGACATTCCTTCGGGTGTGTCCTTCGTGGATGCGCGAGTGGTGACAGGTTCATCGTCGAATCTGTCAGGTGTGGCTCCGTCGGTGATTCGGATCAACGACGGCGGTTCGCCGGATGGTGCGGGTACGCATCTACGTATTTCGGGGAACAACCAGACTGCTGACTCGAACAACAAGGGCAGCAACGGCCCGAGCTCGAGCAAGAACAGCGACGGCGGAATCGAGGTCGCTGCGGGGAGTACCTTCCGGTTGCCGGCGATCGATGTGACGGTGGTTGCCGGTGCCGCCGGCAGCACGGTGCAGCCGAAGTTGCGTGCAACCGACGGTGATTCGGGCTCGTTCAATTCACCGAAAAACGCGTTCACGTTCCTGCAGTACGAGACGTTGTGGCCGGGGTACTGGGAGCGGTACAACTGCTCGCCGCGTGATTCGAACAATGGTGGATTGAATGCCGGTGGTCAGGCGCTGGCCACTGTCAACGTCGTCACACAGGTGGGCACGACAACAACCCTCACATCCGGAACGACGGCCACCGTCGGCCAGTCGACGGACCTGGTAGCGCAGGTCTCGCCGGCGCCGACCAGCGGCACCATTCAGTTCAAGGACGGTGGAACCGACATCGGTACTCCCGTCACCATCGTCAATGGTGTTGCCACACTGCCGCATACCTTCACAACAGCGGGGAGCCATTCCATAACCGCCGCATACGACGGGGTTCTCGAGTTTCTCGGATCCACGTCGTCGGCACAGACGGTGAACGTCGCGGCACCCAATGAACATACGAGTACGTCGGTCACCGTGCCGGCGAGCGCTGTCGAGCAGACCTCCGTCGAGTTGAACGCATACATCTCACCGGCAACCGACGGTGGAACGGTGCAGTTCAAGGACGGTGGGATCGACATCGGAGGTGCGATTCCGGTGACGGCCGGAGCAGCGAAGCTCGGCCACACTTTCACCACAACCGGCGCGCATTCGATCACCGCAGTCTATTCCGGCACTGCAGGTTTCGACGGTTCGACCGCCGAGGCGCAGACAATCGAGATCTCGAGTGCCACGCAAGACACGACCACGACACTCCAGGTGCCTCCCACCGCGAACAAGGACGCCGTCGTCACATTGACGGCAACCGTGAACCCGCAACCCAACGGTGGAACCGTCCAGTTCAAGGACGGTGGAGTGGCGATCGGTGGCCCGGTGGCAGTGAGTGGCGGAATTGCCGCTGTCTCCCACACGTTCACCGCTACCGGCACACATGACATCACTGCCGAATACTCAGGCGTCGCAGGCTTCGGTGCGTCGAATTCCCAAATTTCGACCGTCACAGTGGCTCTCGTTCAACAGAACACGACCACAGTGCTCAGTGCTCCGGTCGCTGCCTCGACCAGTGCAGCAGTCGATCTGACTGCGGTGGTCTCGCCGACACCAAGCTCGGGAACCATCCAGTTCAAAGACGGCGCGGCGAACATCGGGAGTGCAGTAGCCGTAGTCAACGGATCGGCGACATTCTCACATCAGTTCACCACCAACGGTGCACACAGCATCTCGGCCGTGTACTCCGGCGGTGCAGAATTCGGCGGCTCGATCTCGGCACCCAAGACCGTGACTGTGTCGACTGCAGCAGTTGACTCGGCGACTACCGTGACTGTTCCGCCCAGTGCCAATACCGGAAACGCCGTCGACCTCAAAGCCGCTGTGTCGCCCGCAGGCAACGGTGGAACGGTGCAATTCAAGGATGGCGGTACGAACATCGGCGGTGCGATTGCGGTGACGAATGGTTCAGCGACGCTCAGCCACACCTTCACCGCGGCCGGCTCGCACGACATCACGGCGGTGTTCTCGGGAAATAACGGGGTGAACGGATCGACATCCAGTGCTCAGTCCGTCCAGGTGAGTGTTGCCGATCAGGGTTCCGTGACATTGCTCAGCGTGCCCGGCGAAGCGAAAACCGGTGTGGAAACGGACCTGTGGGCGAGCGTCCGGACGTCGACTGACGGAATTGTCGGAGAAGGCACCGTGCAGTTCTTCGACGGCGGCGTTGCGATCGGTGGTCCGGAAGCTGTGACGGCTGGCGCTGCCGGCTTGTCCTACACGTTCACGACCACGGGACCTCACACCATCACCGCGGTGTATTCAGGCGGGTCGGGAATCATCGGGTCAACGGCACTGGCACGCACGGTGAACGTCACCGCTCCGGCTCCGTCCGACATCGCAACAGCCACAGGAATAACCGTTCCCGGCAGTTCGACCGTCAACAAGTCGGTAACTCTCTCCGCCACTGTCACCTCGGTGCAGAACGGGGGAACCGTGCAGTTCATGGACGGGGATACGCCGATCGGTGAGGCTGTGGCGGTAATCAACGGGATCGCTGCCCTCAACCACACATTCACGACGACCGGTGTCCACTCGATCAAGGCGATTTACAGTGGCGCAGCCGGATTCACGGGGTCCACGTCCGATGTCCGCACCGTCCAGGTCAACGCGGCGCCCGGTGACGGTGGCAACGGCGGTACCGGTTCGCTCGGAACGGGATCATTGGAGTCTCTTCCGTTCGGTTCCTGACCTGGTCACAGCATCTGCAGTATTCGAATACCGTCGACGGGAGTAGCTATGTCACATCAACAGTTCTGCGATTCAGGTTGGAGAAGTTTCCATGTCGCGTAACCTGATTCGCCGTGGCATAGCCCTCGTCGGCGTCGCTTCAG
The DNA here is from genome assembly GCF_058793255.1 of Rhodococcus sp. MPR-R1B. NCBI lineage: Bacteria > Bacillati > Actinomycetota > Actinomycetes > Mycobacteriales > Nocardiaceae > Rhodococcus > Rhodococcus sp. MPR-R1B. The sequence continues at coordinate 160,642 of NZ_JBXAFO010000007.1, read as the reverse complement.
TGGCGTTGCTGACGGTCGGTTCCATCTCGGCTACCGTCTCCTCTGCTGCGACGGCAACCGTCTCCGAGGGCAAGTACCGGTTCACGCGCAGTTCCAACGTCGACACCGTGTATCTCGGTGACAAGATCACGTACACAACTGCCCTCACCAAGTCCGGTATCGACGGGTACATCAACACCTTCGTCGATGTACACCCCGCCTGCCTGACGTACGAAACGGGCTCTGCGAAACTGACGCGAGGGTCTACGTCGTCGATCACTCCGTCGTCCGTCACGGGAACGTCAGTCACTGTGACCAATGCCGGCTGGCTGGTCAACGGAAACAATCCGTGGACACTCAGCGTGACGTACCTCGTCACGGATTCCTGCGCGTTCGGTGCACTCGGTGGTGGCGTCACAGCCAGGGGCACCGTGATGGGCAGCAGTGGTTTCGGAGTCTCCGAAGATCATTCCACCATGGGACCGTCGGTGACGGTTGCCAAGCGTGACACCACCACTACGCTGTCTGTGCCGGCCACCGCGACGGTGGGCTCGTCGGTAGACCTGACGGCGACAGTCGGGCCCAACAACGTGCCGGGGGCTGTCCAGTTCAAGGACAACGGCAGCAATATCGGGTCCCCTGTCACCGTCAGTGGTGGTGTGGCCACATTGGCTCACTCTTTTGGATCCGTTGGCTCACGCTCCGTGACAGCGGTATTTACGCCAAGTGCGGTGGCGTACGCGAGTTCGACATCCGCCGCCGCGAACGTGGCGGTCTCGAACCCCGTTCCGGTGGATGTGCAGACGACGACGTCGTTGTCGGTTCCCGCGACGGCGATTGCGGGTACTGCGGTTGATCTGACCGCTACCGTTGCTCCGAGCAACGCTGTGGGTTCGGTGCAGTTCAAGTCGAACGGCGCGGCCATTGGTTCACCGATGACAGTCTCCGCGGGTGTTGCGACTCTGTCGCACGTGTTCGATATTGCTGGTGCTCAGAGTGTTACGGCTGACTTCACCGCCGGTGCTGGGTTTGTCAGCTCGTCGGCGTCGGCTCAGACGGTGACGGTCTCTGATCCGGCTCCGGTGGATGTGGTGACGACGACGGCGCTCTCGGTTCCGGCGACTGCCGTCACGGGTACGGCGATTGATCTGACCGCTACCGTGGCTCCGAGCAATGCTGTCGGTTCGGTGCAGTTCAAGTCGAACGGCACTGCAATCGGTTCCCCGGTCACGGTGAGTGGTGGTGTTGCGACATTGAGTCATGCGTTCGATGCTGCTGGTGCGCAGAGTGTTACCGCTGACTTCACCGCTGGTGCTGGCTTTGTCAGCTCGTCGGCATCGGCTCAGACGGTGACGGTCTCTGATCCGGCTCCGGTCGATGTCGAGACCACGACGTCGCTCTCGGTTCCCCCGACGGCGGTCACGGGTACGGCGGTTGATCTGAGCGCGACGGTTGCTCCGAACAATGCTGTCGGTACGGTGCAGTTCAAGTCGAACGGCACTGCGATCGGCACTCCGGTCACGGTGGCTGGCGGTGTTGCGACATTGAGTCATGCGTTCGATGCTGCTGGTGCACAAAGTGTTACCGCTGACTTCACTGCCGGTGCAGGGTTTGTGAGTTCCTCGGCGTCGGCTCAGACGGTGACCGTTTCTGATCCGGCTCCAGTGGATGTCGAGACCACGACGTCACTCTCGGTTCCCCCGACGGCAATCACGGGTGCGGCTGTTGATCTGACCGCTACCGTTGCTCCGAACAACGCTGTCGGTACGGTCCAGTTCAAGTCGAACGGCACGGCGATCGGTTCCCCGGTCACGGTGAGTGGCGGTGTTGCGACTCTGAGCCATGCGTTCGATGCTGCTGGCGCTCAGAGTGTTACGGCTGACTTCACCGCCGGTGCTGGCTTTGTCAGCTCGTCGGCATCGGCTCAGACGGTGACGGTGTCCGATCCGGCTCCGGTCGATGTCGAGACCACGACGTCGCTCTCGGTTCCCCCGACGGCGGTCACGGGTACGGCGGTTGATCTGAGCGCGACGGTTGCTCCGAACAATGCTGTTGGCACGGTGCAGTTCAAGTCGAACGGCACGGCGATCGGTTCCCCGGTGACGGTGACTGGCGGTGTTGCGACATTGAGCCATACGTTCGATACTGCTGGTGCTCAGAGTGTTACGGCTGACTTCACTGCTGGTGCAGGGTTTGTGAGTTCGTCGGCGTCGGCTCAGACGGTGACGGTCTCTGATCCGGCTCCGGTGGATGTGGTGACGACGACGGCGCTCTCGGTTCCGGCGACTGCCGTCACGGGTACTGCGGTTGATCTGACGGCGACGGTGGCTCCCTCGAATGCTGTGGGTTCGGTGCAGTTCAAGTCGAACGGCATTGCAATCGGCACTCCGGTCACGGTGGCTGGCGGTGTTGCGACGCTGTCGCATGCATTCGATGCTGCTGGTGCGCAGAGTGTTACGGCTGACTTCACTGCCGGTGCAGGGTTTGTGAGTTCGTCGGCGTCGGCTCAGACGGTGACGGTGTCGGATCCGGCTCCGGTGGATGTCCAGACCACGACCTCACTCTCGGTTCCGGCGACTGCCGTCACGGGTACTGCGGTTGATCTGACGGCGACGGTTGCTCCGAACAATGCTGTCGGTTCGGTGCAGTTCAAGTCGAATGGCACGGCGATCGGTTCACCGGTGACGGTGACTGGCGGTGTTGCGACATTGAGCCATGCGTTCGATGCTGCTGGTGCTCAGAGTGTTACGGCTGACTTCACCGCTGGTGGAGGGTTCGTCAGCTCGTCGGCATCGGCTCAGACGGTGACGGTGTCCGATCCGGCTCCGGTCGATGTCGAGACCACGACGTCGCTCTCGGTTCCCCCGACGGCGGTCACGGGTACGGCGGTTGATCTGAGCGCTACCGTGGCTCCGAACAATGCTGTCGGTACGGTGCAGTTCAAGTCGAACGGCACTGCAATCGGTTCCCCGGTGACGGTGACTGGCGGTGTTGCGACATTGAGTCATGCGTTCGATGCTGCTGGTGCTCAGAGTGTTACGGCTGACTTCACCGGCGGTGCAGGGTTTGTCAGCTCGTCGGCGTCGGCTCAGACGGTGACGGTGTCGGATCCGGCTCCGGTGGATGTGGTGACGACGACGTCGCTGTCGGTTCCGGCTACGGCGGTTACGGGTGCGGCGGTTGATCTGACCGCGACGGTTGCTCCGAACAATGCTGTCGGTACGGTGCAGTTCAAGTCGAACGGTGCGGCGATCGGTTCTCCGGTCACAGTGTCCGGTGGTACCGCGACCCTCTCACATTCCTTCGATGCCGCTGGCGCGCAGAGCATTACCGCGGATTTCACCGCTGGTTCCGGATTCAAGAACTCGGTTGCGAGTGCGAAGTCAGTTCAGGTCAGTGTTGCCGACCAGGAATCCGTCGTCGAACTGAATATCCCGACCGACGCCAAAACTGGTGTGGCGACCGACTTGTGGGCAACCGTCCGAACGTCGTCGGATGATGCTGTCGGCGTCGGAACCGTGCAGTTCTACGACGGTGGCGTCGCGATCGGCGGTCCTGAAGCGGTTACGGCCGGCGCTGCCGGCCTGACGCATTCGTTTACCTCTGCGGGTGCGCACAGCATCACTGCGGTCTATTCGGGAGGAGCCGGTGTAGTCGGATCCTCGGCCCAGGCGCGGACGGTGAATGTAACGGACCCTGCGCCTTCGGATGTCACCACGGAGACTGTGGTGACGGCGCCTGCCGATGCTGTGGTGAACAAGTCGGTGACGCTGTCGGCGACTGTCAGTTCGGTGCAGAACGGTGGAACGGTGCAGTTCATGGATGGGGATACTCCGATCGGTGACGCTGTTGCAGTGGTCAACGGGATCGCGGCGCTGAACCACACCTTCACCACAACCGGCACGCATTCGATTTCGGCAATCTACAGCGGGGCAACCGGATTCACAGGATCCACCTCGACGGCCCACGCAATTCAGATCAAGGCTGCAACCGGCGGTGGCACGGGCAGCCTCGGTTCAGGAAGCGCTGGCTCGAGCGATTTCCTTCCGTTCGGTTCCTGACCGAAGCAGTTCAGGTCGCGGCCCCGAGGCAATATCCCTCGGGGCCGATCGACAGGGTGAACTGCATCGAGCGCGAGTTACCGGTTCCGTCGCTGACGGGCAGGGTGACACGGACGTAGTCGCCGCGAACCGGAGTGACTGTTGCAGCGTCGGCGTCGAAAGACTTGATACCGGCCAGCTGATTCGGATCGAGCTTGAGAGGCGGCTGGCCGGTTGCGCCGGTGCCGTCCGGATCCCACGGGCTGTTGCCGGGGCAGATCAGTGGATAGAACGTCTCGACGTCGCGGGTATTGACCGGCCGTCCCGTGGCGCGTGAGAGAAACCTGACGACGGCGTGGGAAGCGTCGGCCGCGGTGTAGAAGTTTGATTGCCCCGCAGGGAAGACGAACGGGCACGCATAGCCGGAAGCGATCTCCGAGCGCTTGGCGGCGACGGAGAGTCCGCCGCCGCTCCAGGTGACCGCGTACTGGCCGTCGACGCCTGGTGCGGCGATGGCCGTCAAGATGGCGGGAACATCCGAGTATCGGTCGGCGATCGTTGTGGGCGGCATCGTCCAGCATGCGTTCGTGAGCGCGTCCACGTCCAAGGACACCAGGTCCGTTGCCCAAGCTGCCAAGGCCGGCGCAGCAGCCGGATTGCCGGGCACGTCACCAACCGGAGGTGGCGCGACCGGCGCAGCGGGCGCAATTGTCGTCGTGGGTGCGAGAGTGGTTGTCGTCGTGGTTTCAGTCGTCGGCGGAGACGGTTCGTCCGTCAGGATTCCCGTCCGTCCGTCGTCCTCACATGCGGTTATCGCCAACGTCATGGCGAGTGCGACTGCCCCCACTGCCGCTCGTCCTGCCGACTTCATTCGTTCGTACGCCCCTTTTGCGACATTCTGACCAACATCCACCCCAGAACTGCTGCGGGTCAGATCACGGATTCCCGTCTACGCTAGCGAACTGTGGATCCCGTTTACAGAACAGTCATCGGCATCGCCCGTACCGTCTTCGCTTTCGAGGGCCTGAAGTTCTCCGTCAAGGGAGAGCAGAACATCCCGGCGTCCGGTGGCGCCGTGATCGCGATCAACCACACCGGGTACATGGACTTCACGTATGCGGGACTGCCGGCACGGACCCCGAAGCGCTACATCCGGTTCATGGCCAAGAAAGAGGTCTTCGACAACAAGATCTCCGGACCGATCATGCGGGCCCTCAAGCACATCCCGGTCGACCGCGGCGCGGGCGCCGACTCCTACAAGGCGGCCGTAGATTTCCTGAAGCGCGGCGAATTGGTGGGCGTGTACCCCGAAGCCACGATCAGTCGGAGCTTCGAGATCAAGGAATTCAAGTCCGGCGCCGCCCGGATGGCGATCGAGGCGGGCGTCCCGATCGTTCCCGTCGTCATCTGGGGCGCTCAGCGCGTGTGGACGAAGGGTTATCCGAAGCGTTTGGGCCGCACCAACACTCCCATCTCCATTGCCGTCGGCGAGCCGATTGCACCTTTCGAGCCGGCGAGTGAGCTGACGGCGAAGCTGCGGTCGACGATGCAGGAGTTGCTGCTCGATCTGCAGAAGAGCTACGACCATCCCGCCGGCGAGTACTGGGTGCCGGCCCGCCTCGGTGGCAGCGCGCCGACGCTCGAGCAGGCCGACAAGATGGATGCCGATGAGGCCGAGGCGAAAGCCAAGGCTCGCGAGGCGCGGAAGTCCGAAGGCTGACCCATGCCCTTCGAACCCGTTTACACCGCCGTCGAGGTAGTCGCGCGTGGTCTGAGCGGTTTCCAGGGCGTGAAAGTCACCCGCACCGGGACTGAGAACGTCCCGGTGTCCGGTGGCGCCGTCATCGCGATCAACCACACGAGCTACCTCGATTTCATACCGGCGGCCCTGGCGGTCGGTACCGCGAAACGCAAGCTCAGGGTGATGGCAAAGGCCGAGTTGGCGGACAACAAGGTCCTCGGCTTCCTCATGCGTGGATGCGGCGTCATCGAAGTCGATCGCTCTGCCGGAGCGCAGGCGTATCGAGCCGGAGTCGACGCCCTGAAACGGGGCGAACTGGTGGGCGTCTACCCGGAGGCGACTATCAGCCGGAGCTTCGAGATCAAGGAAATGAAATCCGGAGCAGCTCGGATGGCCATCGACGCCGGCGTTCCGATAATTCCGCTGATCGTCTGGGGCGCCCAGCGGATCGTCACCAAGGGCGGACCGAAAAATCTGGGCCGCAATCATTTCCCGATCTCGGTGGAGGTGGGTGCACCGATCGATCCGGTCGAGCCCGCCGAAGCGTTGAGCGAGATTCTGCGCATCGAGATGGATGCAATCCTGCGCCACGTGCAGGACGGGTTCGTGCACGAGCCCGGGGCGTACTGGGTGCCGCGCCGACTCGGCGGTGGCGCACCGACGCCGGAGGAAGCTGCGGCCATGGACGCACAGGAACGCGCGAAGCGGGCGCGCTGAGCGAGACCGTCGTACCGGGCAGGCACAATGGCGGTGTGAGCCCAGACCGTCGTATCAGCCCTGACCGCCCAACCTTGGTTGCGACCGATGTCGACGGCACCCTCATCGATCACGACGAGTTGGTCAGTGCCCGCACCCGCGCCGCCGTGCATGCCGTCGTCGAATCCGGCACGCCGTTCCTGCTGGCAACCGGGCGTCCTCCGCGATGGATTTCGCCCGTCGTCGAGGGCTTGGGATACGCGCCACTCGCCGTCTGCGCAAACGGTGCCGTTGTCTACGACAGCTACGCCGACCGCGTCCTCAGCGCCGCGACCTTGTCGGTCGACGCACTCACCGAACTCTCCGAGCTGGCACTGGTTGCACTCCCGGGCGCAGGTTTGGCCGCGGAACGAGTGGGGGAGAGCGCACATGACGCCGCCACCCCACAGTTCGTCAGCTCACCAGATTACGAACACGCCTGGCTCAACCCGGACAACACCGAGATGTCCGAGGACGAAGTGCTTGCGGCGCCGGCCGTCAAACTCCTGATTCGCCGTCCAGGCATGACCAGCACGGCGATGTACGACACGCTCGCTCCGCACGTCGGTGCGCTCGCCGACATGACGTACTCCACCGAGAACGGACTGATCGAACTCTCGGCGCCGGGAATCACGAAGGCGTCGGGCCTGGTTGCTGCCGCGGAGAGGTTCGGCTTCGACCTGTCGGGTCTGGTTGCCTTCGGGGACATGCCCAACGACATCCCGATGCTGGGGATGGCACGCCTCGGCGTTGCCATGGGCAACGCTCACCCCGAAGCCAAAGCCGCAGCCGACGAGGTCACCGACACCAATTCGGCGCACGGGGTCGCAAAAGTCCTCGAGCGCTGGTGGTCGTAGAACCCACCAGCGCCCGAGGACGTGTACTGCTCGAGTGTCAGCCGACAGGCGCGCTGTTGGCCATTTCCTGGGCAAAGGTCTCGTTGTAGGTCTTGAGGACCTTCGTGACCATGCCGGTGATCTGGTTGAAGATCAGCGAACCGTTCTCGAAGTCACTGCGCAGGCCGTCCGGGATCGAGTACTCGTCCGAGATCGGCAATCCCAGTTCACCCGCGTCGGAACCGAAACTCTGCCACGACTTGAAGATCTCGCCGAGCACGGTGAACACTCCGCCGTTCGGCGAGGTGTAGACAGCGCCGTTCTGGAACAGCGCACCCTGGTTGCCGAGCTTCGCCTGCAGAATTCCGGACAGTGCCTGGCCGAGGCGTCCGATCTCGCCACCTTCGGCGATCCACTTCTGCGCGAGCGGTGAATTGTCGGTGATCTGCAGAATCTGGGTGACCAGATCCGGGATCGACGAACCGGTGCCACCGGTGACCGTGTCGACCGGAGTGGTCGGCTTGGGCGCAGGCGTCGACGGATTGGAAGGGTTCGAGGGGTTCAACGTTCCCCCGATGTTCGCGGCCGCGATGTTCCGGATGTCGTTCATGTGCGCGTATGCGGCATCACCCGGGCACGCGGTGTTTCCGACGTCGCGGTGGGCGAAGATGATCGGCAGATCGACTGCTGCGCCCTGCGGGTACGGCGTGAACTCGGTGCCCTCGGAGTACATCGTCGTTCGGCCCTTGGGATCGAGTCCGGCCATGCCGAGCTTCCAACCGAGGAACTTGCCGACGGCGTTGAGCGTCGCCTGCGAAGGCTCGACGGTGGAGTAGTCGCCCATCATCGCGATACCGGTGGTGTTCTCGTTGAATCCACCCGCGTGTGCACCCTGAACTGCCTTGTCGAGTCCGCCTGCGCGGCCTTCGAAGGTCTGACCGTACTTGTCGACGAGGACGTTGTATCCGACGTCGCACCAGCCGAGCGTCTGTGCGTGGTAGGCGTAGATCGAGCGGACGATGCCGGCCGATTCGGCCTTCGTGTAGTTGTTGCTACCTGCGGTGTGGTGAACGGTCGCGCCACCGATGAAGTCGTCGTACGTGGGGGAGTCGCAGCGAAGTGACTCGTCTGCTCCCCACTGAGCACGGGTGATGACGGACGGTCCGCTGCCGCCGAGCGGCGCTGCGACGGCCTGCAGATTGCTGTCTGCCTCGCTGGCACCCGGGTCGATCAACACGGCGGTGACGGCATCTGCTGCCGTCGTCACCTGGCGAAGCGGCTTGGACACCGAAGCGGGTGTGTACCCGAGTTCGCCGGTGGCTGCGGGTGCTTCAGCGGGGGCAGCTTCCGGAGCGGGCGCGGGGGCAGCTTCCGGAGCCGGGGCCGGCACAACCTCGGCTGCGGGAGCAGCGGCACCCTGCGGCGTGAGGATCTGGATGGACTTGGTCGCGCCGACGAAGACCGGTTCGGTGGCGGTACCGGAGTTGGTGGCCTGATCCGAGCTGGCGGAGTCGATGGCGTCAGGGGTGAACCACGGGCCCCAGGTGCCGTCTTCGGCCAGGGCGCGGACCTTGGACTGCGCCGAGGCGATGGTGTCCGAGGTCAACGCGACCATGCTGAACGGAGTGTCGCGGGTGACTTCCTTGACCACGGCACCTGGCTCTTCCTCGGAAGGAACCGGAGCGGTTTCGGTCGGGGCGCCGGGAGCAGCGGGTGCCGGGAACAGCTCGGTCGGCAGCGTGATCCCGGGAGGTAGCGGGATTTCGGTCGGGAGCTTGAGGTTTCTCAGATCACCGAGGTTGATGTCGGGGAGATCGAGACCGGTCAGCTCCTTGACCGGAATGATGATGTCGGGCACCGACGCGAGGAGCACCTCTGCGATCTGGGTCGGCACTGCTACTGACGTCGTCTCGTTCGCGGAACGTACATCGGACGTAGTGCTCGTGAAGCCGTAGACCGCAAAAGGACTTGCGACAGCCACTGCGGCTACAGCCCCGAGTACGAGCGAGGGCTTCGGTCGACGGTGTGGCAAGGGATTACTCCTCGGTTGTAGTTACTTGCGAGCGAACTTCAGGGCCGATGACGGCCGTGAACGGAATCCTTCAAAACCGGATCCGAGCAGGTCGGATGCCATGTTCTGGGGTTGAACTCCAGTTTTCGGACGCGTACGTCTGCAACTCGTGATGCTGATGTGACTCGTGTGACTGGTGTTGCTAACTCCAAACACTCTTGCCACACTAGTCACAAAAGTCCATAACGCTCAACCTTAGGGTGAGACTTTAGTTAAATCGTTGTGGACTGGCCTGCGCGCGAAGTACCGACTTCGCGGACTCGTGAGGCCGGTAGCGATGAGGAGAGCATTGATGGCGAGAAGCGGAAGAAGCGGAACTGCAGGTAAGAAGCCTGTGTCCGGTCGCGCAGGTCGCTTTCTGGTGGGCGGACCCGGGAGGCGAACCTCGCTGATGCGGATCTCGGTCCTCGGTCTCGTTCCGGCTCTTGCGCTCGGCGTCGCGATCGGAGGTTTCACGCAAATCCGCGCTGACGAGCCGTCGATCCTGCACGCCGTCGCTGCCGACACGCAATTCACGCTCTCCGGGCACGGCAACGGACATGGCCGTGGAATGGGCCAGTGGGGCGCTTACGGCTACGCCAAGAACGACGGCTGGTCCGGCGAGCGAATCCTCAGTCACTACTACGGGGGAACCGTCCTGGACTCGATGCCGCCTGCCCAGATGAGTGTGCGGCTCACGGCCCAGGACAACTCGACGCTCGACGTCTACTCCGACGCCGGCCTCGTGGTCAACGGTCAGCGCACCGCGCCCGGCGAGGCTGCCCATCTCACTGCACTGCCCGGTGGCGGTGCGCAGGTAGTGGTCACCAGCGGGTGTGGTGGCGGGGTTGTCTGGGAAGCGGTCACCGACCATCCGTGGGTGGACCCGGTGGACCTCGGTCCTGATCGACCCGCCGACCAGTTCCTGAAGCTGTGCAACAACGACGCGCCCTATCGAGGCGCCCTCGGCGTAGTGCTCGACAACGGCTCGGCTCGGACAGTCAATCTCCTCGACATGGAGGACTACCTGCTCGGCGTGGTGCCGGTCGAAGCGAAGGCCGAATGGGCCGATTCCGGTGGGGCCGAAGCGCTACGGGCGCAAGCCGTGGCAGCACGCTCGTACGCTGCGACCGAGCATCGCAGCTCGTACGCCGACACCTGCGACACTCAGGACTGCCAGGTCTACGGCGGAGCGGGCAAGGAAGATCCCCGCACCACCGAAGCCGTCCGGTCCACCGCCGGCGCCGTTCTGTCGCGTGACGGCAAGATCGTTGCCACCGAATTCTCCTCGTCCACAGGAGGTTACAGCTCCGGCGGTGAATTCCCGGCCGTCGAGGATCTCGGTGACGCCCTTTCCCCGAATCATGACTGGACAGTGAATCTGACCGCAGGGCAGATTGCGGACGCCTTCGATGTTGGTGAGCTGCAATCGCTCAAGATTCTCTCGCGCAACGGATTCGGTACCGACGGCGGGCGAGTGACGGCAGTCGAGGTAGTCGGAACAGATGCAACTGTTGGCGCCACCGGAATTCAGTTCCGCCAGAAACTCGGCCTGAAATCCGACTGGTTCACCATCGGTGACGGTGCGGGTGTGGTAGTGGCACCGGATTCGGAATCGACAGTGCTGGAATCTAATTCGCCATCCGACGATCCATCGGGTACGGTTACGGAGACGCAGATCGAGAAGAAGTATCGGGAGCTCGGCGGTGAAAGCGGCTCTCTCGGTGCTCCTGCCGGCCCGGAGATGCAGTTGCCCTCCGAAGCAGGCACTTTCCGTGTCTACGAAAACGGAACCATCATCTGGACAAAGGTTTTGGGCGCGCAGGTAGTTGATGCCAACGTGCTCCGCGAGTGGATACCGACGGGCGGAAGCTAGGGGAAGGTCGGTCGGTAGCGACTCGCACGTATCGACTCTGAAGGGTCTCTGCCGTAACCCGGCGGAGGCCCTTCAGGTCGTTCAGGGTTCGTTGGTTGTCGGTCAGATGGTCGGGGCGTCGCCGAGCAGGCGGTACTCGAGCCACAACTCCGCACGTTCCGTGGGGGAGCCGAGGTCGAGCTGGAGAAGGCTCTCGATCCGAGCGAGTCTGCTGCGCAACGTATGCCGATGAATATTCAGCGCTGTGGCTGCGGCGTCGCCCACCCCGTTGTGTGCCAACCACATGGCCAAGGTCCGGTAGAGATCGCTACCGCCCTTCGCTTCCAGAAGCGGGCGCAAGTGTGCCGCCGCGAATGCCGTCGAGCGATCCTGGTCGAGAAATGCGGACAATCCGCTCTCCGAGAGTTCGGCGAACCGCATCGAAGGCAGGTTGCGGGCACCGGCCTCGGCTGCTGCCTGCGCGGCTTGGCGTCTGGCGCGCGAGAGATCGTCCCACCACAGCATGTCCGACACGCCGACGGTGACGTCGATTTCGTTGACACGGGCGAGGATTCGCCCGCTGTCGGTAGCCGAGACGACGGCAATCAGTGCACCGTCGGTGATGCCGAACGCCAGATCGCGGCTGAGACCGTCGAGCAGTGAGACGGACACGCTCTCGAGCAGGCCACTCGGGCCCGCTACGTGGAAGACCTGGAAAGGCTCGACCGGAAATCCTCCCCACAGTTCCCCGGAGATGTTGCGGGCGAGCGCATTCTGTCCCTCGAACAGCTGATGCATCGCAACGGTACGAAGGTGGTTCATCGTCAGCTGTGCGTCTCGGGTTCGAGCCGTCATCAACGTGAGCAGAGACGCGGCTGCGATGACGATGCCCTGATTCAGTGAACCGACGGCGCCGGGGCAGCCGGCGACGAGGTACCCCATCAGCTTTCCCCTCGACGTCAGCAGCGGATGGGAGATGACGTCCTCGTTCTCACTCGTGAGGAAACTGACTTCCATCGGGCGGGCGTCGCGCTCGGGGGCAGTTCGCTCGATTCCGGCGGCCGCGGCGGTGTGTGAGATCTCGACGGTATGTCCGGCCGAGTCCAGCAGAGCCGCCCATCCGCCGATCAATTCCGCCACCCGTCGTACGACTGCCCGGGTGCCGTTGACGGTCACCGCAGCTTGAAGCAGTCGCCGCAGGCTCTGGTAATTGCTGCGCAGCGCTTTCATGTCGTCGTCGGATTGCGCCTTCGACACCGCTTTGGTCAGGGCGATGAAAGGTGTTCGCAATGGGACGTCGAGAAGGGGCACACTGAAACGGGTTGCCGCATCCACCAGAGTCTGTGGCGCCTGCTCGTATCCGAGGCCGGTTCCGAAACCGATTCCGGCAATTCCGGCCGCCACCAGGGTCCGTACGAATCGGGTCGTTTCCGCGGCCGTCGTCGGTAGTGACACCCCGGTGATGAGTAGTAGTTCACCGCCGTCGAGGAAGGGCGTCGGGTCGGGAAGTTCGGAGACATGTGCCCAGGTCAGGGTGCGATCGAGCTGGTCGTGCCCAGCCAGGACGCGAAGGCCGAACTGTTCGGTCGCACAAAGCTGGCGGAGCGTGATGGGCATGAGTCCAGTCTGACACCTCGAACTCGCCACTTTGTAGTGCCTGCGGTCACGTTTGTACAAAGTGGAGCCTGACGCGAGCTTGCCGAAGGTCCGACACTGGCGCTATCGAAAATGCGCTCCGGATAGAGCGCCACCGAGATCCACGTTCCGAACAGCCCACAAGGAGTACTGATGTCCAGTACAGACCAGCCGGCACTTCAGCACACGCTGAAGAAGCGGCATCTGTCGATGATTGCGATCGCAGGCGTCATCGGCGCCGGACTGTTCGTCGGCTCCGGTGTGGCGATCCAGGAGACGGGACCCGGTGTCCTGATTTCCTACGCGCTTGCCGGCGTCGTCGTCATCCTCGTGATGCGCATGCTCGGTGAGATGTCGGCAGCGTCGCCGGAAACCGGCTCGTTCTCCTCGTACGCCGACAAGGCCATCGGCCGCTGGGCGGGCTTCTCGATCGGCTGGCTGTACGCGTGGTTCTGGATCATCGTGCTCGGCATCGAGGCCACCGCCGGTGCCCTCATCATGAATCGCTGGGTTCCGGGGGTTCCCCAGTGGACCTGGGCATTGATTCTGATGATCGTGCTGACGCTGACCAACATCATCTCGGTCAAGTCGTTCGGCGAGTTCGAGTTCTGGTTCGCCTCCATCAAGGTCGTCGCCATCATCGCGTTCCTCGGCATGGGCATCGTGGCGATCTGCGGATGGATGCCCGGCGTCGAAGCACCCGGAATGACAAACCTGACCGGTCACGGCGGCTTCCTGCCGAACGGAACAGGAGCGATGCTCGCCGCAGTCCTTGTGGTCGTGTTCTCGTTCTTCGGGGCCGAAATCGCCACGATCGCAGCCGGTGAATCGGCCAACCCGCTCGAAGCTGTTCGCGCAGCCGTCAAATCCGTCGTCTGGCGAATTCTCATCTTCTACATCGGCTCGATCGCGGTGGTCGTCACTCTGCTTCCCTGGGACAGCGCGTCGGTTGCACTCAGCCCGTACGTCGCCGTCATGGACTCCTACGGCATTCCGGCCGCGGGCAACATCATGGACGTCGTCGTCCTCACGTCGGTTCTGTCCTGCCTCAACTCCGGTCTCTACACCGCGAGCCGCATGATCTTCTCCCTCGCCGGCCGCGGCGACGCCCCCAAGTCGCTCTCACGTATCGAGAAGACCGGCGTCCCGATGCGCGCTGTCCTGGTCTCGACGATCGTCGGCTTCCTGACCGTCGGCATGAACTACCTCTCCCCGGACAAGGTCTTCCTGTTCCTGGTCAACTCCTCCGGTGCGATCGCGCTGTTCGTCTGGCTGGTCATCTCGGTGTCCCAGCTGCGCACCCGCCGCAAGCTCGAAGCTTCGGGCCAGGAGCTGGAACTCAAGATGTGGTTCTTCCCGTACCTGACCTACGCCACGATCGCCGCCATCATCGCGCTCTGCATCGGCATGCTCACCCTGGACTCGACGCGCAGCCAGATGATCGTGTCCCTGGGACTTGCAGCGATCCTCGTGGGTATCGGGCTCTACCGCTACCGGAACCACAAAGACACCGACGCCGAGGTCGTGCCCGTCGCCGAGAGCGCTCCCACACCCTGACACCAACGTCCCCATCTGCGAGATACTTCGATGTCCTAGTATCGGCCACGGACAGAGAAATCGACGTGAGCACAGCAGATGGGGACAATCATGACCACACCCGAACCGATCGTCATCGTCGACGGGGCCAGGACCCCCGTCGGTAGCTTCGGCGGCGTCTTCAAGGACGTACCCGCGCACGAGTTGGGCGCCGCAGCAGCCAAGGCCGCGCTGAGCCGCGCCGGCGTTGCGCCCGAAGACATCGACGAGGTCGTCATGGGCTGCATCGGCCAGGTCGGCCCGGACGCCTACAACGCACGCCGCGTCGGCATCGCCGCCGGACTGCCCGAGAACGTCCCCGCCTACACCGTCAACCGCCTCTGTGGCAGCGGCCTGCAGGCTGTGTGGTCTGCGGCGATGCAGATGCGATGGGGCGCAGCTGCCATCACGCTCGCCGGCGGTGACGAGAGCATGTCTCGCATGCCCTTCTACGACTTCGCCGCCCGCTCGGGCTACAAGCTCGGCGATCGCAGCCTCGTCGACGGCACCGTCGCGATGCTCACCGACCCGTTCAGCAAGGCTCACATGGGCCGCACTGCCGAAGCCGTCGCCCGTAAGTACGGCGTCAGTCGCGAGCAGCAGGACGAGTTCGCCGTCGAATCTCAGCGCCGCGCCGCTACCGACGCAGCGAAGGCGGCATTCGCCGAGGAAATCACTCCCGTCGAGACCGGTGGTCGGCGCTCCGTCACCGTCACCGAGGACGAGCATCCCAAGCCCGGAACCACCGTCGAAACCCTCGCCAAGCTGCGCCCCGCATTCGAAGAGGGCGGATCCGTCACCGCCGGTAACGCGTCGGGCATCAACGACGGTGCCGGCGCACTCGTCCTCGCGACGGGCACCGAGGCAGCCAAGCGCGGTCTCACCGGACTGGTCACGCTCGAAACCGTCACGACGGCAGCCATGGAGCCCGGCCTGATGGGCTACGCTCCCGTGCTCGCTCTCGAAAAGCTCTTTGCACAAACAGGATTGAAGCCGTCCGACATCGGCACCGCCGAGGTCAACGAGGCGTTCGCTTCGCAGGCCATCGCCGTCATCCGTGACAGTGGCCTGGATCCGGAGAAGACCAACCCGTACGGCGGAGCGATCGCGCTCGGACACCCGGTCGGCGCCACCGGAGCCATCCTGACCCTGCGTGCCGCGCGCGACATGGTTCGCCGCGACCTCGAATTCGGCATCGTCACCATGTGCATCGGCGGCGGTCAGGCACTCGCTGCCCTGCTGAAGCGGGTCTGATCATGGCGACCAAGCGCAAGCCGTCGTGGCACGACGACGAGATCACCGCAGTAGCCGAACTGGCCCGCGGTTTCTTCGATCGTGAACTGATCGCCAAGCGTGAGCAGTGGGACGCACAGCATCGCGTCGACCGGTCCGTGTGGCTCGAAGCCGGCAAGCTCGGCCTGCTGTGCTGCTCGATTCCCGAGGAATACGGCGGGGGCGGTGGAACTTTCGCGCACGATCTCGCTGTCTTCGAGGCGCAGGGCTACTGCGGTGACTATGCGCTCGGTAACTCCGTGCACAGTGGCATCGTCGCCCACTACGTGCTCGAGTACGGAAGCGAAGAGCAGAAGAAGGCCTGGCTGCCAGGTATGGCGACAGGCGAAATCCTCGGCGCCATCGGAATGACCGAGCCAGGAACAGGTTCCGACCTCAAGGCAATCACCACGTCCGCGATCCGTGACGGTGACCACTACGTCGTGAACGGGTCGAAGACCTTCATCACCAATGGTGGCAGCGCAGACATGATCGTGCTTGCCGTCAAGACCGACCCCAAGGCGGGCGCCAAGGGTGTCTCGCTCCTGATTGTGGATCTTCGTGACTGCGAAGGCTTTGCGGTCGGCCGCGTGCTCGACAAGGTCGGTCAGCACGGCGCCGATACGTCGGAGCTGTCCTTCACCGACGTTCGCGTTCCCGTCTCGAACCTCCTCGGTGAGTCCGAGGGGCTCGGCTTCGGTCAGTTGATGGCGCAGCTGGTGCAGGAACGCCTCATCATCGGCGCGCAGGCCATCGGCACCATCGAGCGTGCAGTCGAGGAGACCGTCGCATACACCAAGGCGCGTCAAGCGTTCGGGCACAGCCTCTTCGAGTTCCAGAACACCGCCTTCGAGCTGGCCGAGTGCCAGACGATCGCACGCACCTGCCGTGTCTTCCTCGACAACTGCATCGAGGATCACCTCAACGGCGAGCTGGACGGCGCAGACGCCGCGATGGTCAAGTACTGGCTCACCGAGCAGCAATGCGCCGTCGTCGACCGGTGCGTGCAGCTCTACGGCGGATACGGCTACATGCGTGAGTACCCGATCGCGCGCATGTACGAGGACTCCCGCGTCCAGAAGATCTACGCCGGCGCCAACGAAGTGATGAAGGGCATCATCGCGAAGAGTCTTTGATCACCGGCGTCGAAAACCATTGACACCGACCAGGCACCCACCGAGCATTTCGGTGGGTGCCTTTGTGTGTGCCCACAAGCGGTATCGAGCTGTTCGGAAGGCAAACACTGATGAGCTTCACCATCGACGTCGGGTCGGCGCGCGTCACCCAACTGACAGAGCTGGCGCACTGGCCGTTTCCGCCGCGAGAGCTCTTTCCCCAGGCGAGTGAGGCCGAGATCAGTGAAGCGTCGGCGCGGCTGACACCGGAGTTCTTCGACGAGGGTAGTGGTGACCTCGTGCTTGCCATCCACACCTACCTGGTGGAGATCGGCGGCAAGGCCGTCGTCGTCGACACCGGCAACGGCAACAGCAAGCACCGGCCGAACCTCTTGCCGCATCACATGTTCGGCACCGACTACCTCTCACGCTTCGCAGCCACCGGTGTGTCCGTCGACGACGTCGATCTGGTGGTCAGCACACATCTGCACCCTGACCACTGTGGCTGGAACACCGCCCTCGACGCCGAAACCTGGCGGCCTACCTTCCCCCGCGCGACCTACATTTTCGATCGCACCGAACTGGCCGCGCTCGAACAACTCGCCGCCGACGGTCCACACGAAGGAGTGGTCTCGGATCTGGCGCAGACCTTCGAGGACAGCGTCCGTCCCGTTCTGGACGGGGCGAAGTGGGAGGCGGTCGACGACGGTCACGTCCTGGTCGAGTCCGAAGGCACACGCGTCGTCGTTCGCAGCGCGCCCGGCCACACGCCGGGCCATATCGTGATCGAGATTCGCACTGCCGACGGCGGCGCCGTCATCTCCGGCGATGTGGTCCACCATCCGATCCAGTTTCTGTACCCGGACCTCAGTCAGGGCGGCGACGCGGATCCCGAGATCGCCAGGGTCACCCGCCGCGAACTTCTCGAACGCTGCGCGTCGGAGGGACTGCTTCTACTTCCCGCGCACTTTCCGGTCGACGAACCGATCACGGTTCGGTTGAACGAGGACGATCGCCCGATGGCACCTTCGATATATGTTGCGAGGCATGCATAGAATGGGCCAATGCCTGCGACCGAATCGACGCCATCGCTCTCCGGCAGGCCGCTTTCGAGTCGGATCGGATACGGCTTGGTCAAAGCCGCACTCCGCGTGAGGCAGTCGTACGCGGAGGCTTTGTCTCGCGTCGGACTGCTGCCCAATCATCACGCCATTCTCAGCACACTCGATGAACTCGGCCCATGCCATCAAAAGGAGCTTGCTTCCCGAGTGGTGGTCGACCCCGGTGACATCGTTGCCTATCTCGACAGTCTGCAGGAATCGGGATACGTTGTGCGCGAACGCGATCAATCTGATCGGCGTAGGCAGGTCGTATCGATCACGGACTCCGGAGTGGCGAAGTTGATCGAGGGCGATGCGGCCCTCGACGCCGTCGAGCAAGAGGTCTTCGAGTCGTTGACCGATCAGGAACGTGAGACATTGACGGTCGTATCCGCCAAGCTCACGGGGCCGACGGCGCGGCCGTCAGAGGCCTGATGATTCCGGGTACTCTTTTGCTCGTCTCGGCTGGACGCTTGTGGCCCCAGTAACTCGGTTGGTTGTAAGTTCTTGCCACCCAACTCAGATCGTCGACGGTGAGACCACCGAACCCGTACTCGATCTGCAGACCGGACGGGCTGCCGATGTAGATCGACGTCATCAGGTCATTGGTGTGGCGCCCCAGCGTTTGCATGACCTCGGTGTCGTGGCTGTCGAGAAGATCGATCAGGCGTCCGAGATCGTCCATGCATTCGACTTCGAGCATGAGGTGGTTGAAGCCGACGTGGCCGGGATATTCGGCCAGCGCAAGTGAATGATGACGCCCGTTGACGTGATAGAAGCGCACGGTGAATTGGTCGTTGGTGATCCGGTCCGATAGTCGGAAACCCAGCACATCCACGTAAAACTTGTTGGCTTCCTCGATATTCGGTACCTGTAAAACGATGTGGCCCAGGCCTTGATCTCCGGTCACGAATCCGCCGCGCATGACACGACCCGGTGTGAACGACAGTGGCGTCGATGCCTTTCCCCACGAAATCTCGTGTCGAGTTCCCCATGGGTCGGTGAACCACACGAGTTCGGCGACTTGCCGCTCGGCGAGCAGGTCGGGATTGCCGTCGTGCAGCATGATGCCGCTCCGGTCGAGGTGCGCGGCAAACGAGTGAAGATCGGATTCATTGGCCATTGCCCAACCGGCGTACAGGAATTCGTCTACCTTGCCGGGGTGGACGGCAATTCGATAGTTGACGTCGTCTACTGCGAGCCGGATTGCGCCATCCGGCCCGTCTGGTGACAGTTTCGCGCCCAGAAGTCCGGTTCCGTACTTTCTCCAGTCCTGAGCCCTGGGTGACGCGACTCCGATATACGACAGTTCCTGGATCACGATGATCTCCCTCGAATGCACTTGATGGTTGCTGTTCCCAAAATATAAGCAGTGTGACCAATGATTGGCAAGACAATCGTTGGTTTTGCCAAGCAATTTGTGAGTGGCAGCCGCCAGTGATGCTGAAATCAGGAAACGGGGGCCATAGTCCCTGGTGACGCATCCAACCCTCGGCGTCCGAACAGGTCCGATACCCTGGTTCATCGTGACCGCTGCAAATTCAGAGACCGCCCGTGCCCAGTACGACCTGATCGTCGTCGGTTCGGGATTCTTCGGGCTGACCATCGCCGAGCGTGCCGCTACCCAGCTGGGTAAGCGCGTGCTGGTGTTGGATCGCCGTCACCACCTGGGGGGGAACGCATACTCGGAGGCAGAGCCGGAGACCGGCATCGAGGTCCACAAGTACGGTGCCCACCTGTTCCACACCTCCAACAAGAAGGTCTGGGACTACGTCACCCAGTTCACGGAGTTCACGAACTACCAGCATCGCGTCTTCGCGCTGCACAAGGGACAGGCGTACCAGTTCCCGATGGGACTCGGTCTCGTGTCGCAGTTCTTCGGTCGGTACTTCACTCCCGAAGAAGCACGCGCCCTCATCGCCGAACAGTCCAGCGAGATCGATTCGAAGGACGCCTCCAACCTCGAAGAGAAGGCGATCTCCCTGATCGGGCGCCCGCTCTACGAAGCGTTCGTGCGTGACTACACAGCTAAGCAGTGGCAGACCGACCCCACCGAGTTGCCCGCCGCGAACATCAGCCGCCTGCCGGTCCGCTACAACTTCGACAACCGCTACTTCAACGACACGTACGAGGGCCTGCCCGTCGACGGCTACACGGCGTGGCTCGAGAACATGGCGAAGGATCCGAAGATCGAGGTCCGCCTCGACACCGATTACTTCGACGTCCGCGACGAACTGCGCACCGCCAGCCCCGACGCCCCTGTCATCTACACGGGCCCGCTCGACCGCTACTTCGACTACTCCGAAGGTGCACTGGGATGGCGCACCCTCGATTTCGAGACCGAGGTTCTGCCCACCGGAGACTTCCAGGGCACCCCGGTCATGAACTACAACGACGCCGACGTGCCGTTCACCCGTATCCACGAGTTCCGTCACTTCCATCCGGAGCGCGAGTACCCGACCGACAAGACCGTCATCATGCGTGAGTTCTCACGTGCCGCGGAGGCGAAGGACGAGCCGTACTACCCGATCAACACTCCAGAGGATCGCGAGAAGCTCTCCGCGTACCGCTCACGCGCCAAGAAGGAGACCGCGGAGAACAAGGTCCTCTTCGGTGGGCGTCTCGGCACCTACCAGTACCTGGACATGCACATGGCGATCGCCAGCGCGCTGACGATGTTCGAGAACACCCTGCGCCCGCATCTCGAAACGGGTGCGGAATTGGCAGGGGAGAGCGAATGAACGCACGTCATCTACTCGAAGGCGAAGATGCCGTCAGCGGCGACGAGGTGACCTACCTCGGCAAGTCCCTGCTTCAGCGGATCATCCTGCCCCGCGCCGGTGAGCCGCTCGACGTCCGCACGTTGTACTTGGAAGAGTCCTGGTCCAACAGTCGGCGGGC
Organism: Rhodococcus sp. MPR-R1B; assembly: GCF_058793255.1. NCBI lineage: Bacteria > Bacillati > Actinomycetota > Actinomycetes > Mycobacteriales > Nocardiaceae > Rhodococcus > Rhodococcus sp. MPR-R1B. The sequence continues at coordinate 139,808 of NZ_JBXAFO010000007.1, read as the reverse complement.
GCACTCGACCTCGCGCACGTCGGTAGCGCTCGGCGCCGAGACCGAGGTCTCGTTCGCCACGTACTTCAACGCGTTCCCTGCCAGCTACTGGCGTCGATGGTCCATCCTGAAATCGGTGGTCCTTCGTCTCGAGCTGTCCGGCCACGGCCGCGTCGACATCTACCGTTCCAAGGCGGATTCCTCGCGAATTCACGTGGAAGGCAAGGAATTTGCCGACGGCGATGCCGCGGTCGAGTTCGAGGTGGAACTGGCGCCGTTCGAGGACGGTGGCTGGATCTGGTTCGACATCACCACCGATACGGCAGTGGTCGTCGAGAGCGGCGGCTGGTACGCGCCCGTCGAGGCTCCCGGCGAAGCGACTGTCGCCGTTGGTATTCCGACGTTCAACCGTCCGACCGACGCGGTCAAGGCGCTTGCTGCACTTGCTTCGGATCCGCTGGTGTCGGACGTGATCAAGGCCGTCATCATGCCGGATCAGGGCACCCGCAAGGTGCGTGACGAACCCGGATTCGCCGAAGCTGCTGCAGCGCTCGGTGATCGGCTCGCCATTCACGATCAGGGCAACCTCGGCGGCTCGGGCGGATACAGCCGAATCATGTACGAGGCACTCAAGACGACGCAGTGCCAGCACATCCTGTTCATGGACGACGACATCGAGATCGAACCGGACTCGATTCTGCGCGCGCTTTCATTCTCGCGCTTCGCGAAGTCGCCGATGCTGGTGGGTGGGCAGATGCTCAACCTGCAGGAACGAAGCCACCTCCACGTGATGGGTGAAGTGGTCAACCGCGGCACCTTCATGTGGTCCGCGGCGCCGAACGTCGAATACGACCACGATTTCTCGAAGAAACCGCTGCGCGAGTCGAAGCTCCTGCACCGCCGCATCGACGTCGACTTCAACGGCTGGTGGATGTGCATGATCCCGCGCCAGGTCGCCGAAGAACTCAAGCAGCCGCTGCCGCTCTTCATCAAGTGGGACGATGTCGAATACGGTTTGCGCGCAAAGGAAGCCGGATACCCGACCGTCACTCTGCCCGGTGCCGCGATCTGGCACATGGCGTGGAGCGACAAGGACGACGCCATCGACTGGCAGGCGTACTTCCACCTCCGTAACCGTCTGGTGGTGGCCGCGCTCCACATGCCGGGCAACGGCCGTGGCCTCGTGGTCAACACAGTGAAGGCAACGCTCAAGCACCTGCTGTGCCTCGAGTACTCCACCGTCGCGATCCAGAACAAGGCCATCGCGGACTTCCTCGCCGGACCCGAGCACGTCGCGAACATGCTGCCGACGGCACTCGGTGAGGTCCACGCCCAGCGCAAGGAATTCTCCGACGCCGTCGTACTGCCGTCGTCGACTGCGTTGCCGCTGCCCTCCGGTGCGGATGTCGGAGACGTGAGCCTGCCGCTGTCGACCGTCGCGAAGATCACCCGGGTCCTCAGGGCCGGAGTGCACAACGTGAAGCCGGCCAAGCAGGAACACCTCGAGCGCCCTCAGCTCAACGTTCCGACCATCGACGCCCGTTGGTTCCTGCTCTCGCAGGTCGACGGCGTCACCGTCACCACGGCCGACGGTCGCGGCGTCGTCTACCGCAAGCGAAACCCGAAACTCGCGCTCGAACTGCTCAAGGAAGCAACACGGTTGCGCCGCGAACTCGCCGCCCGTTTCCCCGAGCTCAAGAAGCAGTACCAGGACGCCGTTCCTTCACTGACCAGCACGGAAAGGTGGGAACGTGTCTTCGGCATCTCCTGAAGTACAGATTCTGGCCGGGATTCAGTCGACCGTCGGGCAGCTGCCGGGAGCCGTCAAGGTCGCCCGCGGTATGTCTCACTTCGGTGAGCACTCCCTCGGGTGGATCGCGATCGCTGCCGTCGGAGCTGCTGTGGACAAGCCGCGTCGACGGGAATGGGCCGGAGCAGCCGTCGGAGCATTCGGTGCACACGCCGCCTCCGTGGTGATCAAACGAGTGGTCAGGCGCAAGCGACCTTCCGATCCTTCGGTGCAGGTCAACGTCTCGACACCGAGCAAGCTCAGCTTCCCGTCATCACACGCGACGTCGACGACGGCGGCGGCTGTGCTGATCGGTCGGCTCACCGGGCTACCCTTACCGGCGTTGCTGGTGCCCCCGATGATGCTCTCGCGTCTGGTCCTGGGAGTTCACTACCCGACCGACGTACTCGCCGGAGCGGCACTGGGAGCCGCATCCGCGGCGGTAGTTCGCCGGGTCGAAGAAGCCAGAGCCGAACAGAAATGTGGAGATAAATGAGCGAGGAACCGGCTACGGTCAGCGGACCCCCGAAGTCCCTGCCCGCCGGCATCGTCAAGGCGCTTCGCCCACGTCAGTGGGTCAAGAACGTCCTTGTGCTGGCAGCGCCCATCGCGGCCGGAACCGCCACCGAAGCCGACGTGCTGTTGCCCGTCGCGCTGGCGTTCGTCGTGTTCTGTATGGCGGCATCAGGCATCTATCTCGTCAACGACGCGATGGATGTCGAAGCCGACCGTGCTCACCCCACGAAGCGATTCCGTCCCATCGCGGCCGGCGTTCTACCCGTCAACATCGCCTACGGCATGGCAGTCGTGCTGCTTGCCGGTGCGATCGGGCTGTCCTTCCTGGCCAACTGGCAACTCGCCGTGGTCATGGGCGTGTACATCGTCATCCAGCTCGCCTACTGCTTCGGTCTCAAGCATCAGGCCGTCATCGACATCTGCATCGTCTCGTCCGGCTTCCTGCTTCGAGCGATCGCCGGTGGCGTTGCCGCCGAGATCGATCTCTCGCAGTGGTTCCTGCTGATGATGGCGTTCGGCTCACTCTTCATGGCGGCAGGCAAGCGCTACGCCGAACTGCAGTTGGCCGAGAAGACCGGCGCCAAGATCCGTAAGTCCCTCGAGAGCTACACGATGACGTACCTGCGTTTCGTGTGGACGATGGCGGCGACGACGCTGGTCCTCTGCTACGGACTGTGGGCGTTCCAACAGGACGCCATCAAGGGCACCAACTGGTACGCCATCTCGATGGTGCCGTTCACCATCGCGGTGCTGCGATACGCGGTGGACGTCGACGGCGGCGAAGCCGGAGAGCCTGAGGAGATCGCGCTCGGTGACCGGGTGCTGCAACTCCTCGCGATTGCGTGGATCGGAGTAGTGGGTGTCGCTGTCTACCTCGTCTGAGCCACGCACCGAGGCCGACCCGCACGTCGACACTGCGGCGAATCGCACCACCCTCAGTCGAGGAGTTTTTCTCGGCGGGGTGGTGCTTGCTGCTGCCCTCATGTTCTGGGGTGCGTGGGAGCGTCGCTGGATCGCCGACGACGGACTCATCGTCTTGCGAACCGTCCGCAACCTGCTCGCGGGGAACGGCCCGGTCTTCAACGCGGGTGAGCGTGTCGAGGCGAACACGAGTACCGCGTGGACGTACATCGTCTACGCGTTCAGTTGGCTCACGCAGATCCGTCTCGAATACGTTGTTCTGACGATCGCGCTCGTACTCTCGACTGCTGCCGTCGTGTTGGCGATGCTCGGCACCGGTCGTCTGTACCGCGGCGTTCGGCCGTCGGCGGGCGGAACGATCCTGCTGGTACCGGCGGGTGTTCTCGTCTACATCGCGGTTCCGCCTGCGCGAGATTTCGCCACTTCCGGGCTCGAGACTTGCTTGGTGATCTTCTGGATCGCGCTCCTGTGGCTACTGCTCGTTCGGTGGGCGCAGGCGTCGACGCCGTCCACGGCGTCGATCCTGACTCTCTCGTTCGTGGCCGGACTCGGACCACTGGTTCGACCCGAGATGGCGATTCCCGGTGCTGCCGCGTTGATGATGATCGTTCTCTCCGCAGGCCTGACCTGGAAGATTCGCACACTGATCGTCGTCGTCGCCGGACTTGTCCCGGTGGCCTATCAGATCTGGCGAATGGGCTACTACGCCTTGCCGTACCCGAACACCGCGGTGTCGAAGGACGCCGGTGGCGCGAAGTGGGCGCAGGGTTTTGCGTACCTGTGGAACCTGGTCGGGCCGTACCTGCTCTGGTTGCCGTTGCTGTTCCTGCTCATCGGTGCGCTGCTGCTCGTGTGGCGAAGCCGAGCGGACACACCTACCGCTACCGCAGATCAACCCGCACGCCCGCTGTGGCAGCGCTTTCAGCAGTTTCTGCGCACGCCGCGGGCGATTGTCACCTTCATTCTCGGCAGTGGGCTGATCCTCGGGATCTACTCTCTGCGCGTCGGCGGCGACTTCATGCACGGCCGCGTCCTGTTGCCGGTGTTGTTCTGCCTGCTCATCCCGGTGGCGGTCATTCCGTTGCGGGTGCCGGCGCGGGCAGCGTTCGGAAGTAATCGCGATACCGCGATCTTCGGAGTCTCGGCGGTGCTGTGGATCGGCACGATCATCTGGGCCTTCTTCGCCGCGAACACGACGGGTATGCCCGAAGGATCCGTGGTGGGTCGCTCGGGAATCGTCGACGAGCGAGCGTTCTACGCACTCAACACCGGTCACAAGCATCCGATCCTGGCCGAGGACTACCTCGACTATCCGCGAATGCGTGCCATGGTCGAGACCATCGCGCGGACTCCGGAGGGTGGGCTGCTGCTGCCGTCCGCGAGCTACGACTCCTGGTTCGTCGTCCCACCACCCGGACCGATCGAAGAGCCGGCCGAGCACGTCGTCTTCTTCCTCAACCTCGGAATGACGAGCATGAACGTCGGCCTCGACGTTCGGGTGCTCGATCAGATGGGGCTGGCGTACCCCCTGGCAGCTCACACCGAGCGACTCGAGGACGGCCGGATCGGGCACGACAAGAATCTCTATCCGGACTGGGTGGTCGCGGACACGGGAATGATCGACGTTCGACCGTGGCTGCCGTTCTTCCTCGACGAAGACTGGGTTGCGGACGCAAAGCTGGCCATCACCTGCCCGGAAACGCAGGAGTTGCTCACGTCGTACCGCTCCGAGCTGACCTGGGCCAGATTCAAACAGAACTTCCAGCAGGCATTCGACTTCGCGAAGTACCGATTCGACCGGGTTCCGGCCTACGAATTGGAACGCTGCGGTCTCGTTCCACCGGAGTCACCCAGGTGATGTGATCAGCATCACCGACTGTTGAGGGTTTGAATATTTCGATTCAGTAACACCGAATTGATTGGCCACGATGTACTCGAAGACGATTCACCTAACCTGAATCACCCCCGAGGGGTGATGACGGTGTTGCTCGCGGATTGGGACGTAACGGTCCACCTATTTGTCACAGCTGAACCTGTGACATAAAGTCCAGCGAGCGCAGTGTGACTTGGAAGAGGTCCGCTGCCGACCCGAACTCGTTCGGGCTGGCAGAAAAGCCTGTTCCCCGACGGAATCCGCCGGAACCACTCCACCGAGTGGGTTCCGCAGACGAAGAGAGAGAGCAGTATCCATGCGTTTTGCCAGAAAGAGGCTGACCCAGCGCCTCAAGCACCGAGCGTTGGCCATCGGTGCCGCAGCACTTGTGCTCCCCCTTGCTGCAGGAGTTGCCGGTAGTGCTGTCGCCTCTGCTGCGCCTGCGCACACTGCTCCCAGCCACACCGCCCCCTCCGGCGGATACGACGAGCTGTGGGTGCCCTCCTCGATGGGCAACATCAAGGTCCAGGTCCAGTGGGCCGCTCGCGGCGGAAACGCTGCCCTTTACCTCCTCGACGGCCTGCGTGCGCGTAACGACGCCAACGCGTGGAGCTTCGAGACCAATGCGATGGACCAGTACCGCAACGACAACATCACCCTCGTGATGCCCGTCGGCGGCGAGTCCAGCTTCTACAGCGACTGGTATGCACCGTCGAACTTCAACGGCCAGCAGATCACGTACAAGTGGGAAACCTTCCTCACCGAAGAACTACCCAACTTCCTCGCGAACTACGGCGTCTCGCCCACCAACAACGCGGTCCTCGGCCTCTCGATGGGTGGCAGCGCTGCTCTGACGCTGGCTGCTTACCACCGTGACCAGTTCAAGTTCGCCGGCTCGCTGTCGGGCTACCTGAACATCTCGGCTCCGGGCATGCGCGAGGCAATCCGCGTCGCAATGCTCGATGCCGGTCGCTTCAACGTCGACTCCATGTGGGGACCGCCGTGGAGCCCGTCCTGGCTGCGCAACGACCCGTTCGTCTTCGCACCGCGTCTGCAGGGCCTGTCGATGTACATCTCGTCGGCAAGCGGCCTGCCCGGTGAATACGACCACCCGCGCGCACCGATCGACTACTACAACACGGCTAACGGCATGGGCCTCGAGGCTCTCGCCCTGGTCAACACCCGTGCATTCCAGATCCGCATGAACTCGCTGGGTATCCCGGCCACCTACAGCTTCCCGTCCAACGGCACGCACTCGTGGCCGTACTGGTCGGCAGAGCTGTGGAAGGCTCGCGGCCAGATCCTCGACACCATGAACGCTTGGTGATCGTGCGCGATCCCGTGACCTAGTCACTTCACCAGTGCCGTTCCGGACTCCTCGAAGGAGAACCGGGACGGCACTTGTGTATTCAGGTGCTGCACAAGCGCCCGATGTCAGTAACAATTGCACCACCAGTAACAGCGCGGCTACCCCAAGCGGGGATCGTTTGCGTGTAGAAATAGTTTCAACGGGGGTCTGGCTGCTCAGGCGGCCACACGATCGACGCGCGGACCGAACGTAAGGAAAGAGAGTGAGCTCATGCGAGTAGGCCTTGCCACGGAGGACCGTCGCCGGTCCCGGGCAACCTTCCGGACAAAGGTCGTCGGCGCACTGGCAGCGATGCTGGTTCTGCCGATCGCCGCGGGCTTGACGACGGCCGGAACCGCGGCAGCCGCGCCGGCACCTGCTCAGGCCGCACCGGCCGCCACCCAGAACCCCACCGGAGCAGCGGTCACGAAGGTCGACTGGCTCAGCGAGCGTCGCGTCGCGCTGTGGGTGAACTCTCCCGCGATGGGCACCCCGATTCAGGTGCAGATCCTCTTGGCCCGTGATTGGAACGTCAATCCGTCGGCCAGCTTCCCCTCGGTCTGGATGCTCGACGGTCTTCGCGCGACCGACAACGAGAACGCCTGGACCTACGAGACCGACGCCGAGTCCTTCTACGCGGACAAGAACGTCAACGTCATCCTCCCGGTCGGCGGTCAGTCCAGCTTCTACTCCGACTGGCTCCAGCCCGACAACGGCAAGAACTACCAGTGGGAGACGTTCCTGACCAAGGAACTGCCCCCCATCCTCGAACAGGACTGGCGGACCACGCAGACACGCGGTGTCGTCGGACTGTCGATGGGCGGCACGTCCGCCATGTTCCTCACGGCGCGCAACCCCGGCTTCTTCAAGTTCGCCGCTTCGCTCTCCGGCATCCTCACCACCACCTCGCTCGGCATGCCTCAGGCAATCCAGTTCGCGATGACCGACGCCGGTGGATACAACTCCGCCGCGATGTGGGGACCGCCGTCCAACCCGCAGTGGGCTGCACACGATCCGTACGCGCTCGCCGAGAAGCTCAAGGGCGTCAGCCTGTACGTCTCGAGTGGTAGCGGTACGACCGGCCCGTACGACCAGCCGTCGGGAATTCCCGGCGTGAGCACCAACTACGCAGGCATGGGCCTCGAGATCCTCGCTCGCCTGACCTCGCAGACCTTCGCGACCAAGCTCAACCAGCTCGGCATCCCCGCGCAGGTCAACTACCGCCCGTCCGGAACCCACTCGTGGCCGTACTGGCAGTTCGAGCTTCATCAGCTGTGGCCACAGTTGGCCAACGCCATCGGCGTCGAGGTCGAGAAGCCGGCTTGCGGCACTTCGGGTGAGATCGGTGCGACGGCCGCAGCCAACGGCTGGATCGGTGACTGCATCACCCCCGAGTACAGCGTCGCGGGTGGCCTGGCACAGGACTTCCGCAACGGTCGCATCTACTTCACCAGTGGAACGGGCGCCCAGCCCGTCGCCGGTCGTATCGCCGGCGCGTACATGAACACCGGAGCAGCGGCCGGCCCGCTCGGCTTCCCGCGTACCCCCGAACTCGGTACCCCCGACGGACGCGGACGCTTCAACCACTTCCAGAACGGCTCCATCTACTGGACCCCGCAGACCGGCGCTCACCCCGTCAGCGGCGACATCCTCGCCGAGTGGTCCGCACAGGGTTGGGAAGGTGGCCCGCTCGGCTACCCGACTGCCGACGAGATCGCGACCCCCGGCAAGCCGGGCAAGGTCCAGGGATTCGAGATCGGCGCAATGTACAGCAGCGCCAACGGAACTCACGCGGTTCTCGGAATGATCATGGGCAAGTACGGCGAACTCGGCTGGGAAAACGGCTGGCTCGGATTCCCGAAGTCGAACGAGGTTCCGATCAAGGACAACGGACGCTTCACCGAGTTCGAGGGCGGCAACATCTACTGGAGCCCCGGCACCGGTGCATGGTCCGTCGAGAACGGTCCGCTGTTCGACGGTTGGAAGAGCGTCGGATACGAAGGTGGACGACTCGGATTCCCGATCAGTGACAAGTTCGACATTCCCGGTGGTGTCCAGCAGAACTTCCAGTTCGGCTACATCACGGTGATCGGTGACAAGACAGAAGTTCACTAACTCACAGTGGTGCACGACGGGCGGGCCCGATCACGGATCGGTGCCCGCCCGCGTGCGTTGCGTAACCTGTTGATGGACTTTCGACTGAAGGCAAGGACGGACATTGATGTCGCTTTTCTCGGGTAACCGAAACACTTGTGCACGCGCGATCGCGGTCGGCGCCCTGGCGCTCGCCACCGGTGGCGCGCTTGTCGCGTGCGGTAGTGACGACTCCACTGCAACCTCCAATCCGGTCACCACGACGTCCGCGGCGGCTTCGTCCTCGAGCGGTTCGGCATCTGCGTCCGCCTCTGCGACCACGACGGCGTCGGCTGCGCCCACCAGTCCGGGAGCCGCGGCCACCGCGCCGCCGGAGCAGCCGCAGAGCATCGAGGGCTTCCCGGGTCCCACAGTCGTCGAGGTCAGTCCCGAGGCACAGAAGTTCCTCGACGGACTGAAGGCGAAGGGCATCACCCCAGCCGGTGACGGAAGCATCGCCGTCAACACGGCCAATTACATCTGCGCTGCCGGTCCTCAGACCGACGACGAGGTCCTGACCTTCGTGACCGCCTTCGTCGGCCAGGAAGCGTCGGCGGAAGGCAAGCAGATCACTCCCGAGCAGGCAGGTGCGAACGCTCAGATCTACATCGACGTCGCCAACGCCACCTACTGCAAGTAGGCGCGGGTCATGGCGAGGTCTGGAAAGCGTCGTGGGTGCCTGATCCCGCTGCTGATCATTCTTGTGGTCGCAGCGGTCGTGATCGGCGGTTGGTACATCCTGGCCGGGCGGGTGCCTTCGCCGACTCCGATCCCGCCGAGCCCGGAGCCTCCGGTGTCTCAGCCGGCCAGTTGCCCCGATGTCCAGGTAGTAGCCATACCGGGTACGTGGGAGTCGAGCGCTACCGACGACCCGTACAACCCGACGGCCAATCCGGCGTCGTTGATGCTGAACGTGACCCGTCCTCTGCAGGAGAAGTTCGATACTTCACGGGCCGACGTCTACACCGTTCCGTATGTCGCACAGTTTTCGAATCCGGTGGCGATCCCGCCGGACGGACAGCAGTCCTACAACAACAGTCGGGCTGCGGGAACTGCTGCCACTAACGACTTTCTGATGAAGCGGCACGCCGAGTGCCCGCTCACGAGTTACGTCCTGACTGGATTTTCCCAGGGCGCGGTGATCGCGGGTGACGTCGCCGCGAGTATCGGCGACGGTACCGGCGCGGTGCCTGCCGATCTGGTTCTGGGCGTCGGCTTGATCGCCGACGGTCGGCGCGATCCGGCGTTCGGGAACACCGTTGGCCCGAGCGTTGCCGGTGTCGGCGCCGAGCTGTCGCTGAACGGGCTGAAGCTGCCCGGTCTCACGATGACCGGCCCGAGGCCCGGCGGGTTCGGTGACCTCAACGATCGGACCTATCAGATCTGCGCGCCGAGCGACGGTATCTGCGACGCGCCGGCAGCCGCTCTCAACCCGACCAACTGGCTGAGTTCGGCGCCGCGACTGCTCGAGTACTACAACAACCCTGTGCACGCGATGTACAACTCCTTCCAAGTCGATCCGAACGGCACGACGGCCACCCAATGGATGGCACAGTGGGCTGCGGAGAAGATCGACGCTGCACCGACGCCGCCCCACAGTTGAGTCACCGCCGCACTGTTGATTCGTCACAATCGGGCGTCTCGGGAGTTCGCTCGCGGGTAATCTGCTCGTTTGGTCCCGGTAGAGTGCTGCACGGTCCGGGGGCTTCCTCTACAGTGCTGTCACGTAAGTGACTGGCGAGTAGGTTCGATTTGTCCGAGTTTGTAGTTCGAGTACGACGTACGTGTCCATCACAGGAGATCGATATATGAGTTCCACCCACGGCAGCGATGCCCTACGCAAATTTCGGTTTGCGGCCGGTGGCGAGGGCAACGCCGAAGAGGGTGGTGCGCGACGCTTCGTCAAGCTCGCGCAGAAGGCCGAGGAACTCGGCTACGACTCGTTCATGATTCCGGATCACCTGGGTAATCAGGTCGGCCCGATCGCCGCTCTCGGAGCGCTCGCGGTGGCCACCGACAAGATTCGTCTCGGCACCGCCGTGTTGGCCAACGGCTTCCGTCATCCTGCTGTGCTCGCGAAGGACGCGGCGACTATCGACGTGCTGTCCGGTGGTCGACTCGAACTCGGTATCGGTGCGGGCTGGATGAAGGAAGAGTTCGACAAGGGCGGCATCGCCTACGAAAGTCCGGGCGTTCGCATCGAGAAGCTCGAGGAGTCTCTGCAGATTCTCGACGTTCTTCTGCGCGGGCAGGAATGCACTTTCGAAGGCAAGCACTATCAGGTGCGCGGCCTCAAGGGCAGCCCGCGACCGCGGCAGGGCCCGCGGCCACCGATCATCGTGGGCGGCGGAGGCCCGAAGATGCTTGCTCTCGCGGCGAAGTACGCGGACATCATCTCGGTCGCCACACCGACGAACCGTGACGGGCGGCTTCTGCTCTCCGGAATCACGATGGAAAAGACCATCGAACGTGTCGAGCGGATCCGCGAAGCTGCCGGCGAGCGTTTCGATGAGATCGAACTCAACTGGACCATCACCATGATCATGATCACCGACGATCGAGAGCAGGCTGCCGAAATGGCAATCGCCGCTCTGGACCAAGGTTTTCCGCCGAACATCGAAGTGGATCGTAAGCTGAGCGTGGAGGAGCTGTTGAACTCTCCATACCTGGCTGTGGGCACTTTCGAGGAAATCGCAGACCAGATTCGACTGGTCCGCGAGAAGACGTCGATGTCGTACGTCGGGGTCTTCCCGACGCAGATGGAAGCGTTCGCCCCGATCATCCCGTTACTGGCGGGCGAGTAGGCCGGAGAATACGGACGATGCGAATCTGTAACATATCGATGGTTTGGGATCGATGAAGTGATTCAGGTGAGTTGCGCACAAAGTGCGATTCGATTGATCGAAGATGGACCCGAGAGAGCGAAGGAAGTCTGGGGCGCAGGCATGAAAGACAGTGCTTGTGTGATCGCTTCGGAGGAGATGGAATGAACGCGCTGTTCGATGGCTTTCTCGACGAGAAGGGCCAGATCCGCCTGCAACCAGGCTTCACGCTGGTCGACTACGTCGAGCAACACTCGCGTGTCAACGCGGACGAGCTCGCGTATCGGTACATCGACTACTCACGCGAGCGTGACGGTGAAGCCCTGGAGCTGACCTGGGAGCAGTTCGGTGTGCGTCTGCGCGCTGTTGCAGCCCGTCTGCAGCAGGTCACCAAGCGTGGCGACCGTGTCGCGATTCTTGCTCCGCAGGGACTCGACTACGTCATTTCGTTCTTCGCGGCCATTCAGGCCGGTTCCATCGCGGTGCCGCTCTTCGATCCGGACGAGCCCGGTCACACCGACCGTCTTCACGCTGTTCTCGGTGACTGCAAGCCGACTGCGATTCTGACTGCCGCATCGTCGGCGGCCGGTGTTCGACAGTTGTTCCGCTCGCTTCCCGCTGCCGAGCGTCCGCGCATCATCGCCGTCGACGCGATTCCCGACACCGTCGGTGAAACGTGGGTTCGCCCCGACATCGAACTCGACGACATCGCGTACCTGCAGTACACCTCGGGTTCGACCCGAGTTCCCGCCGGCGTGGAGATCACCCATCGTGCTGTCGGAACGAACGCGCTCCAGATGGTCGACTCCATCGAACTCAACGAGGACTCTCGGGGCGTCACGTGGCTGCCGCTGTTCCACGACATGGGCCTGCTGACGGTCATCCTGCCTGCTCTGGGCGGCAAGTACATCACCATCATGAGCCCGCGTGCTTTCGTGCAGCGGCCGTACCGGTGGATCAAGGAACTTGCTGCGGTTTCCGACGGCGCCGGCACCTTTGCTGCCGCTCCCAACTTCGCTTTCGAGCACGCTGCCGCGCGTGGCCTGCCGAAGGACGGCGAGACCCTGGACCTGAGCAACGTCATCGGTCTGATCAACGGCAGTGAGCCGGTCACGACGTCGTCGATGCGCAAGTTCAACGACGCTTTTGCTCAGTACGGTCTGCCCAAGACTGCGATCAAGCCGTCGTACGGCATGGCCGAGGCGACGCTCTTCGTCTCCTCGACCAAGCATTCCGACGAGGCCAAGGTCATCTACGTCGACCGCACGGAACTCAACAAGGGACGCATGGTCATCGTCGACCAGTACTCCGAGAACGCAATCGCGCAGGTCTCCTGTGGGTACGTCTCGCGCAGTCAGTGGGCGGCGATCGTCGATCCCGAGACGCTGACCGAGGTCCCCGACAATCACGTCGGCGAGATCTGGTTGCACGGCGAGAACATCGGTATCGGCTACTGGGGTCGCCCCGACGAGACGGCGGAGACCTTCCACAACAAGCTGGACAATCGGTTGAGCGAAGACAGCCACACCGAGGGCACGCCGGCGGATGCCAACTGGATGCGTACCGGCGACTTCGGCGTCTACGTCGACGGCGAGCTGTACATCACCGGGCGCGTCAAGGACCTCGTGATCGTCGACGGTCGCAATCATTACCCGCAGGACCTCGAGGCTTCGGCTCAGGAAGCCAGCCCGGCTCTGCGCCCCGGCTTCATCGCTGCGTTTGCCGTACCGGCCAACCAGCTGCCGTCCGTCGTGTTCTCCAACACGCACTCGGGTCTGAAGTTCGACGACGACGATTCCTCGGAGCAGTTGGTCATCGTGGCCGAGCGTGCTCCCGGCGCAGGCAAGGCCGATCCGCAGCCGATCGCGGACACTGTGCGTGCGGCGATTTCTTCCCGTCACGGCGTCACGGCCCGAGACATCCTGCTCGTCCCCGCGGGTTCGATTCCGCGTACGTCCAGCGGCAAGATCGCTCGCCGCGCGTGTAAGGCGAGCTATATCGAGGGAACGTTGCGAGGCGGCTATCAGCAGACCGCATTCCCCGATAGCGTTTGAGGAGCAGTCCCTTCATGATCGGTGGCTTGGTGAGTTGATGGTTGAACAAGATGGTGCGCAGAGCAAAGACGTTGTGAGCGAAATGAGTGTCGCGCAGCTGCGTGAGTGGCTTCGCAATTGGATCGCCAACGCGACCGGTCAGCCGGCGGGGTCGATCACGGACGATCGCCCGATGGAAGAGTTCGGGCTCGCCTCGCGGGACGCAGTTGCTCTGAGCGGAGACATCGAGGATCTGCTCGGCGTCACGCTGACCGCCACGGTTGCCTATCAACACCCCACCATCGCTTCGCTGGCTACTCGGATCATCGAAGGTGAGCCCGAGGCGCCGGAGGAGACCGTCGACGCCTCGTATTACGTCTCAGGCGGCACGACGGACGCTCACGACATCGCCATCGTCGGACTGTCCACACGATTCCCCGGTGCCGGGCACACGCCTTCGGACATGTGGGAAATGCTGGCGGACGGACGCGACGGCATCAGCGACCTCCCCGAGGACCGCTGGGCCGAGTTCATGTCGGATCCCGCCATCAAGGCCGCGGTCGAGAACGCGAACACCAAGGGCGGGTACCTCGACGACGTCAAGGGCTTCGACGCCGAGTTCTTCGCGATGTCTCCGCTCGAGGTCGTCAACGTCGATCCGCAGCAGCGCCTCGCACTCGAACTCGCGTGGGAAGCACTCGAGCACGCTCGCATTCCGGCCAGTGGGCTCAAGGGCAAGCAGGTCGGTGTTTTCATCGGCAGTTCCGCCAACGACTACCAGTTGCTCGCGGTCAGTGATCCGACGACGGCGCATCCGTACGCGTTGACCGGAACGTCGACGGCGATCGTCGCGAACCGGGTCTCGTACTTCTTCGACTTCCGTGGACCGTCCATCGCTCTGGACACCGCGTGTTCGTCTTCGCTGGTTGCCGTTCACGAGGCTGTGCGCTCGCTGCGCAGCGGTGACTCCAACATCGCGCTGGCCGGTGGCGTCAACATGCTGCTGGCCCCTCCCGGAACCCTCGGTTTCGATCAGACCGGGATGCTCGCTCCCGACGGAAAACTGCGTGCCTTCTCCGCTCAGGCTCAGGGCATCGTTCGCAGTGAGGGCGGCGGACTCGTCGTGCTCAAGCGTCTCGAAGACGCCGAGCGTGACGGAGATTCCATCCTCGCGGTGATCGCCGGATCCGCGGTCAACCAGGACGGCCGTTCCAACGGTCTGCTCGCACCCAATCCCGATGCCCAGGCCGACGTGTTGCGTTTCGCGTACCGCGACGCCGGAATCTTGCCGACCACCGTCGACTACATCGAGGCGCACGGAACGGGTACCGATCTCGGTGATCCCATCGAGGCCGACGCGCTCAGTCGTGTCGTCGGTCGTGGTCGTGACGAAGACAAGCCGGCACTGCTCGGTAGCGCGAAGACCAACTTCGGGCACCTGGAAGCAGCTGCAGGTGCCGCCGGCCTGATCAAGGTCGTTTTGGCGATGCAGGAAAACAAGATTCCCGCGACGATCAACTACCTGGGCCCGAACCCGCACATCGACTTCGAGAAGTCGCACCTGCAGGTGACGCCCGAGGCCACCGACTGGCCGCGCTACACCGGCAAGGCTGTCGCCGGTGTCTCCGGTTTCGGTTTCGGTGGAACCAACGCGCACGTCGTGGTCAAGGAGTACGTGCCTGCCGACGCAGTAGTCGATGAACCGGTTGTGGATGCCCCGGTGGTCGACGAACCGGCAGCAGAGAACGAGAGCACCGTTGTGCTGGCCGTTTCCGGTGCGCTGCCGTCGCGTCGTCGCCGCGCAGCCGCTGACCTGGCCGACTGGCTCGAAACCGAGGAGGGAAGCAAGACGCCCCTCGCCGACGTCGCCCGCACACTCGCGCGTCGCAACCACGGACGCTCGCGCGCCGCTGTTCTGGCGAAGACGCGCTCCGAGGCCATCAGCTCGCTGCGCGCCGTCGCCGCAGGCAAGCCTGCTCAAGGAGTCTTCTCGGCCGACTCTCCGTCGCCCAAGGGCGCGGTGTGGGTGTTCTCGGGCTTCGGCTCGCAGCACCGCAAGATGGCCAAGCAGCTCTACACGGAGAACTCGGCCTTCAAGGCGGCCGTCGACGAGGTCGACGCGCTGATCCAGGACGAGGCCGGTTACTCGATGGTCGAGATGTTCCTCGACGATTCGATCGAGTACAACGTCGAGACCGCCCAGGTGGGAATCTTCACCATCCAGGTCGGTCTGGCCGCGTTGCTGCGTCACCACGGCGCCGAGGCCGAAGCCGTGGTTCCGCACTCGATGGGTGAGGCCGCTGCCGCGTACGTTTCCGGCGGTCTGAACCTGGAAGACGCTGTCCGCGTGATCTGTTCACGTTCACGGCTGATGGGTGAGGCCGAGGGCGCACTTGTCGGTGACGACATCCGTCTGATGGCTCTGCTCGAGTACAGCGCATCCGAGATCGAGGCGCTGCTGCCCACGTACCCCAAGCTCGAGGTCTGTGTTTACGCAGCTCCGACGCACACGGTGATCGGTGGACCACAGCCGGACATCGAGGCGATCGTCGCGGCCGCCGAGGCCGACGGCAAGATGGCGCGTGTCCTGCAGACCAAGGGTGCCAGCCATACTTCGCAGGTCGATCCGCTGCTCGGTGAGCTTGCCGCCGAGTTGGCCGGTATCGAGCCGACCACGTTGAAGCTCGGCGTCTACTCGTCCGTCGACAAGGACACCTTCTACCGCCCCGGTCACGAGCCGATCCATCAAGAGGCGTACTGGGTCAAGGGTCTTCGCCACAGCGTGTACTTCACCAACGCGGTACGCGGTGCAGTTGCCCACGGCCACACCACTTTTGTCGAGCTTGCACCCAATCCGGTGACGCTGATGTCGGTGGCGGCTACCGCGTTCGATTCGGGCCTGCACGACATGGAGCTCATCCAGACGCTCAAGCGTAAGGAAGACGAGTCCGCGGGTGTTCTTGCCGCTCTCGCGCAGCTGTACGTGCACGGCCATGCCGTGAACCTCGAGTCTCTGCTTCCCGCAGGCGATTTCGCTTCGGTTCCGCGTACCGCATTCCTGCGTAAGCCGTATTGGCTCGACATTCGCGTCAGTGCCGGCGGTTCGGCTCGCGTACCCGGTTCGCACGTCGCTCTGCCCGACGGCCGCCACGTGTGGGAGGTCGACGCATCCGCCGTCACCGATCTGGCTGTGCTGGTGAGCGCTGCTGCCGGACAGGTGCTTTCGGATGTCTCTCTGACCGCTGCTGTTCCGCACGGTGAGCTGGCCGGCGCTGCGACCCTGACCACGACACTCAATCCGCATCCGGGTGGAGCGTCGGTGCAGGTGCACGCTCGTGAGGGTGCTACGTTCCGTCTGCTCTTCGACGCCGTCGTCACGTCCGGTGAGCCGCTGCCCGAGCTGGTCGTCAGCGCGCCGGTCAAGACCAGTGCGCCGATGGAATCCTTGGCCGAGGTCGTCGAAGACGCCGGAGACAAGTGGGATCCGAACGGTTCGCAGAGCCTCGACGACCGCCTCAAGATCGTGGTTGCCGAGTCGATGGGGTACTCGCCGGAGGATCTGCCGGCCGAGGTTCCGCTCATCGAACTGGGTCTCGACTCGCTCATGGCGATGCGTATCAAGAACCGCGTCGAGTACGAGTTCGACATTCCGCAGCTCCAGCTCCAGGCAGTCAAGGATGCGAGCCTCAACGAGGTCAACAAGTACCTGCGCTACGCGATCGACAATCGCGAAGAGGTTCAGGCGATGGCCGACAAGCAGGCCGCGGAGAAGTTGGCGGCCGACGCTGCTGACGAGGACGTTGCTCCCGCAGAGGTGGCAGTGGAACTACCTACCACTGCTCCGGTTGCTGCTGCGCCTTCCGATCCTTCTCGAGCCGGAACTGCCGACGACGCAGGCTCGGACGTTCCGCCGCGAGATGCGGCCGAGCGCTTGACGTTTGCGACGTGGGCGGTTGTCACCGGGAAGTCGGCCAAGGGCATCTTCAACGATCTGCCGATCGTCGGTGGCGAGGTCGCCGAGAAGCTTGCTGCTCGGCTTTCCGAGCGTGCCGGCGGCGAGATCACTCTCGACGACGTTCTCGACTCCACCACCATCGAAGAGCTTGCGGACGTCGTTCGCCAGTACCTCGAGGACGACGGCAAGATCGACGGACTCGTACGTACTCTGCGTGCCCGTCCCGAAGGTTCCACTGCCGTACCGGTATTCGTCTTCCATGCTGCCGGTGGTTCGACGGTGACGTACGAGCCTCTGCTCAAGCGCCTGCCCGCCGGCACGCCGATGTACGGGTTCGAGCGGGTCGAGGGCTCGATCGAAACCCGCGCTGCTGCTTACGTTCCGCTGCTGCGTGAGATCCAGGGCGACGGGCCGTACGTGCTGTGTGGCTGGTCGTTCGGTGGCGTGATGTCGTATGCGGTCGCGAAGTTGCTGCGCGAGCAGGGCGCCGACGTGCGTGTGGTCGGGCTGCTCGACACCGTCATGGCCGGCGAGGTCGTGCCGGACACCGAGGCGGAACGACGCAAGCGTTGGGAGCGCTACGGCAAGTTCGCCAAGCGCACCTACAACCTGGATGTGCCGCTGCCGCTTGACGTTCTGGCTTCCACCGAAGCCGACGAGGATCAGATCCAGATCTTGATGGACATGATCAAGATGAGCGGCGCCAAGATTCCCGGCGGCATCATCGAGCATCAGCGGACGTCGTGGTTGGACAATCGCGCCATCCAGACGGCCGAGTTCAGCAGTTACGACGGCGACGTCGTGCTCTACATGGCTGACAAGTACCACGACGAGCTGATGACGCTCGAGCCTGCATTCAAGACCCGCAAGGCGGATGGTGGCTGGGGTGACTACGTGAAGAACCTCGAGGTCGTCTACATCGGCGGGGACCACCTGCAGATCGTCGACGAGCCGTACATCGCGAAGGTTGCGGCAGACCTCACCACCAAGCTGGCCCAGATCGAGACAGCTCAGACCAAAGCAGCGGAAACCGGAGTTCAGAAGTGACGACAACCACCGCGGAGAAGCTCGCTGAACTCCGCGAAAAGTTGGAGAAGGCAAAGGAACCCGGCTCGGCTCGGGCCATTGCCAAGCGCGATGCAGCAGGGCACAGCACGCCGCGCCAGCGCATCGACATGTTGCTCGACCCCGGTAGCTTCATCGAGATCGGTGCCCTGGTGAAGATGGCGGGCGAGGGCAACCCGTACAGCGACGGCGTCATGACCGGTCACGGAACCGTCGACGGGCGTCCGGTAGCCGTGTTCGCGCACGATCAGACGGTGTTCGGCGGTGCCGCCGGAGAGATGTTCGGCCGTAAGGTCGCAGCTGTCAACGATTTTGCGCTGAAGGTGGGCTGCCCGGTCGTCGGTATCAACGATTCCGGTGGAGCTCGCATCCAGGACGCCGTTTCCTCGTTGGCCTGGTACGCCAACATGGGTTCACGTCAGGAGCCTTTGTCCGGCCTGTGCCCGCAGATCTCGGTCATCCTCGGTAAATGCGCCGGCGGTGCCGTGTACGCCCCGATCAACACGGACGTCGTGGTCGCGACCGAAGAGTCGTACATGTTCGTCACCGGACCCGACGTCATCAAGTCGGTCACCGGCGAAGAGGTCAGCCTCGAGGACTTGGGTGGAGCCCGCAAGCAGGCGGAGTACGGAAACATCCATCACGTCGCTCCCGACGAGAAGGCTGCCTTCGACTGGGTGCGTGAGTACCTGAGCTTCATGCCGTCGTCGTGCCAGGAGAAGGCGCCGCTGATCAACCCGGGCCTCGAACCCGAGATCACCGAGTCGGATCTCGAACTCAATGCGTTCATGCCGGATGCCGACAACGCCGGCTACGACATGCACGACATCATTCTGCGGATCTTCGACGACGGCACTTTCCACGAAATCGGAGCCCAGGTCGCGCACAACGTGATCACCGGATTCTCCCGCGTCGACGGCCTGCCCGTCGGTGTCGTGGCCAACCAGCCCACGTACCTCAGTGGCGCCCTCGACGCGGACAGCTCCGACAAGGCCGCCCACTTCGTGCGTCTGTGCGACGCTTTCAACATCCCGCTCGTCTTCGTCGTCGACACACCGGGCTTCCTTCCCGGCGTCGATCAGGAAAAGGTCGGCGTCATCAAGCGCGGCGGGCGTTTCCTGTTCTCGTACATCGAAGCCACTGTGCCGAAGGTGACTGTGGTGGTTCGTAAGGCGTACGGCGGCGGTTATGCCGTCATGGGCTGCAAGCAGCTCGGTGCCGACATCAACCTCGCGTGGCCGACCGCTCGTATCGCCGTGATGGGCGCCGAGGGTGCCGTCAACATCATGGGGCGGCGTCAGCTCGCCGAGGCCGGTGAGAATGCACCCGCGGTGCGTGCTCAGCTGATCAACTTCTACAACGAGTTCGTCGCGACGCCGTACATCGCGGCCGAGCGCGGATACATCGACGCGGTGATCGAGCCTTCGCAGACGCGTCTCGAGATCCGTAAGGCTCTGAAGTTGCTCGCGGACAAGACGATCTTCAAGAACCCGCGCAAGCACAACTTGATGCCGCTCTAGTTCTTTTTGTCACCGAGGGCGTCGAACTGGCGGCGTAGCGCTTCTATCGCCGCCAGGACGGCCGGCCTTTCGCTGTCTGTCCGCCAGGCGAGGTAGATGTCTCGGCCGAGCGGCGGAACCGTGTCGAGCATTCGAACACCTTCCGGCGGTACAACTCTCGCCAGACGTGGAATCAATGCGACGGCGAGGCCCTGAGCGACGAATTCGACCTGGGTGGGAAACTCGGCGACCTCGTACTCGATTCGTGGGTCGAACCCCTGCGCGCGCAGGGTCCGGACGGTGAAGGTGTGAAAGTCCGTTCCCCGTGTCCACGTCGCCCAGGCATGCTCGGACAGCTCGCTGAGCGCGACGACCTTGTTCTCCGCCAGCGGATGTGACGCCGGGAGAGCGAGCAGCGCCACGTCGTCGTACACGGGTGTGAAGGAAAGTCCGTCGGGAAGTTCGACGGGCAGAGTGCTCCAACTGTCGACCACCACGACGTCGAGGTCGCGGCGAATCAGTGCGGGGAGCAGTTCTTCGGATTCGCCTTCGTTGAAGGTGATTTCGAGCTGCGGGTGCGCATGCCTGATTTCGGCGATGGCTCGCGGCAGCACCGTCCTGCTGGGGGAGACCAGGGCGCCGATACGTACGCGGCCCGTCACCTCGCTCTGCAGCGACGCGATTTCCGCCTCGGCCTGAGCGAGCGTCGAGAGAACCTCTGCGGTTCGGCGCGCGAGGATTCGGCCCGCTTCTGTGAGTCGCACACCGCGGCCCTGCGGTTCGAGGAGCGGAACACCGACCTCGCGCTCGAGTTTGTTCAACTGCTGCGAAATCCCGGACGGTGTGACATGCAAGGTGCGGGCGGCAGCCGCCACTGATCCGTTCTCGGCGACGGCGTGCAGGGCGCGAAGTCTTTCGAGATTCAACACAGTAGTAATGCTACCGAATATACGGTCTGAACATTTGCTTGTGCTGAATAGTTAGCGGCAGGAACATTGTCGAGTGACCACACTGACCTCCGCGACCGCGCAGACACCGACACCCACCCGAACTCCTCGGGGGCGCATCGACCCTCGATTGCTCGTCGTCGGAGGCGCAGCTGCGATCTCGATCAGTTCGCTCCTCATCAAGCTGGCCGATGTGGGGCCCTCGACCGCCGTCTTCTTCCGTTGCTTCCTGGCCTTGCCGCCGCTGTTGTGGTTGGCGTGGCGGGAGTACCGCCGGGTGGGCAAGCCGAGCCGGCGGGCAGTCGTTCTGCAGGTGCTCGGCGGTCTGCTGCTCGGGCTGGATTTCGCGTTGTGGTCGCAGTCGATTCTGATGATCGGCGCGGGGATGGCGAGCGTCGTTGTGAACGTGCAGGTGGTCGTGGTGCCCGCACTGTCCTGGTTGGTGTTCGGCCATCGGGTGCCGATGCGGTTCGTCTTCGCCCTGCCGTTCATGTTCACGGGAATCGCCTTGGCGGGCGGCGTGTTCGGGGGTGGGGGAACCGGCGACGACTTGCTGTGGGGAACGGCGCTCTCGCTCGTCTCCGGAATCGCCTACGGCGGCTACATCTTCGTGGTCGGCCGGACGGGCGAGGCGGATCGGGCAGCGAGCCAGGTGTTGATCTCGACGACGTCCGCGGGCATCGCCGGGTCCGTCATCGGATCACTGTGGGGCCGGATCGATTTCGTCCCGGGCTGGGAAGCCTTCGGCTGGCTCGCGGCACTGGCGCTGGTCGGCCAGGTGTTCGGCTGGATGCTGATGGGGCACTCGCTCCCTCGGCTTCCCGCCGAGGTGGGCGCGACGCTCCTGCTCATGCAACCGGTACTTGCCGTACTGCTGGCGGTTGTGCTGCTCGGCGAACGGCCCGGTATCGGGCAACTACTCGGGTGCGTCGTCGTTGTCGGAGCGGTCTCTGCCGTCTCCGTGCGTCGCACCCGAGCAGTCACCCGAGTAGGTAGCGCAGGCTAATGCACCCGCATCTCGCCGGGCATCCACATGCCCGAGCGGGTTGCGGTGCCCGTCTCCACCTCTGCCGGAACCGCATTGGGGAAGTACCGGTCGTAGCGCTCGAGTGATCCCCAGTCCCGCGCCCAGTCGTCCTTCAGGTACGTCGGAACCGTCGTCGCACCGGCAAGAACCTCGGTGAATCCGAGCGGGCCACCGTTGTCCGCGGACTGCCAGGTGTCGGTGGAACTGACCGCAAGAGGACGGTCCGGGAGGATGCGGAAGTTCGGCATCTCGGCCACGCCGTTCTGATGTGTGAACGGACGTTGGCACGGGAACTGAAGGCCGACAGCCCAGTCCAGAAGCACCGGCTGCTCGTTGCCGATGTACGAGTTCAGGGACTCGAGCTTGGGCACGCGCGGCGGCGTGAATGCCATCCACTGATCGCCTGTGAGGTTGGGATCGAACGCGACCACCCGAACGGCGTCGGCGTCCGGCGCGAGTTCGTCGATCGGGATACGGACATTGCGCCACGACGGCGCGGGTCCGATGTCTCGCGGCATGTACGAACCCTGAACCTGCACGGTTCCGTCGGGCTGAGTCTTGCCGTACTCGACCAACAGTGACTGGCCGTACGTGATCGCACCCGTGTTGTCGACGGACCACACACGCCCGGCGACGGACATGACCACCAGCGGTGATTCTTCACTGCGAGTGGGCAATCCGTACCAACTCGAGATGAGGGAAGCAGGTTCCTGCACGCCGGGCTGGTAGCTGCCCATGACCGGTGTCTTCGACGGATCGAGGCCGAAGGGGAGCTTGGCCGTGCTGCCGTTGACGCCGACGTTGCCGGTGCCGCCGCTGGTTCCGGCACCGGAACCGGTGGCGAAGGTGGGACCGACACTCTGGCTGTCGGTATTGCCCATGCCCTGCTTGACTTCGATGTAATCCGCAGTCAGATCGCTGGGAACCCCATTGGGGGAGAAGCCCTTCGAATCAACTCCGGACAACGGATCCTCGGCGTTGAATCCGGGAGCGGTCAGAGGCCGCAGATTCCCGGAATTGACGTCGGTCTCGACCAGAACGTCCTCGGCCATGCCGCAGGTCTTGCCCGCGAGTGCCTCGATGTTGCTTCGGCCCAGCGAGTACGCCGGGTACTGCGACACTGCGCCCTTGAGTAGCGAGAGCACCTCGAACAGGACCATCAGACCGGCAATCACGGTGAGGGGAGCGGCCGCGAATTTGCGAATTCGTCTGCCCTTGGCCGTGTTCGGCTTCTCGGGCGGGGCTGCGAATCCCTCACGCAGGTACTGCCAGGCGGCAAACGCCAAGGCGAGAGCAAAGAGCGCGAGGAACAGGGTGTTGGATTCACGGCCGTCGTAGGAGATGGTCTTGTCGAACCACGGCACGCCGTAACTCGAGACGTACCAATAGCCGTTGATGCCGGCGAACGTCAACGCGAGCATCAGGAGCAGTCCGGCCACGAACACCGATCGGTTACGACGCGAGCGCAGGGCGGACGCGGACACGGCCACGGCGGTCAGCGCGGCGAGAGAACCGGCGATACCCGCGTACGCACCGAAGTGGTGAGTCCACTTGGTGGGGTTGAACATCATCAGGAACATCGTGCCGAAGACGACGCCGACCAGGCGCCACGACGGACCGGTTGCCGCGCCGGGGACGCGGCCGCGGCGCAACAACACGAAGAGCGTCGTGAAGAGGCACAGGATCATCGTCAAGAACGCGAAGCGTCGGGCAACCGAGCCGTCGACTGTCTGGACGAAGAGGTAGTAGTAGCGCAGGAAGTCCTGGTACCACTCGAGATTGGGGCCGATGATCGTTCGGACGCGCGTGGCTTCCATGACACCGGCAAAGGTCTGGTCGGCGAAGATGACCACCAGCACGATGGTTCCGGCAGCGGCGATCGGAGCGAGAAGCGGCAGTGTGCCGACCAGTCGGTGACGTTTGACGACGATGCGTACCAACGGGCGCACACCGGCGAGAAGGGCTGCGATACACATCAATCCGGTGGGTGCGGCGGCAAGAGTGAAGGCGCCGATCAAGATTGCCGTGGCCGCGGGCAGCAGACGTCCGGTGGCGATGGCGCGCTCGATGGAGCACCAGGTGAGCAGTGCGCCGAGAGCCACGATGGGCTCGGGACGAAGACCGTTGTTGTACGCCAGCCAGAAGGACAGGAACACCAGACCGCCGGTCCAGAGGGCGACGTTGCTCCGGCGAACCGCCCGGCCGAGACGCGGGACGACCTCGCGGCTGATGACCATCCAGCACAGGATTCCGGCGAGCAGAGCGGGCAGACGCATGAACGGGCTCGCGGTCGAGATCTTCGCCATCACGGCCAGCACTTCGTAATACCAACCGAACGGGGCCTCGGGAACGCCGAACCAACGGAAGTAGTTGGCCATGTATCCCGCGTCCGGTGAGACTCGGGCCATGGTGAGGAGGTAACCGTCGTCGGCGGTGTTCGCGCCGATGAAGTGCCACACGACGAGCGTGCCGACCACCACTCCGTCGATACCGGAGAACTTCCACCAGCGTGCGGGCAGGAAGCGTCGGTGCTTGCGGCCGTCGGTGCCGTCGAGGCGAGCCAGGGCGACCAGCGCGACGATGGTCGAGAGGACGGCCACGATCATCGCGACCAGCTTCAAGACGCTGGGGCTCGAGGAGAAACGTGAGTCGATCGTCATCGAGAAGCCGAGGCCCTCGGGGGCAGCGCCGTCGGGCAGGTCGCTGAAGACGCCGACCACCTGCGGGCGGAAGTCACCGTCGAGCTGGCCACGAATCGGGTTGCCGTCGGGATAGGTCAGTCCGACGAACTCTGCCGTGGTTCGGTTGACGTCAGAGCTGAACGCGATGGCGCCACAGCGACTGGACTCGACGTCCTCGCGTGCCGCCGAAGCGACGACGACGTTGCGATCGAGCACGTCGACGCTGGTAGCGGACACGCGGACGAACATCGACGAGAGCGCGGCGCCGTCGCCCTGAGCAGGTGCCGTCGACAGCAAGATGCCGCCGCCCTCGGGCAGCGAGCTGACCGCGGTGCAGGGGATCGACGCGTTGACGTCGATGGGAACCTGCGCCATCAGCGGTGCCTCGACGTCGCCGATCACGCCGTTCTGCGGCCAGTTGACCGAAGCCGTCGTCTGCACGACGGGAAGCAGCGGAGTTGCCAGTGCGAGCACGAAGCCGAGCAAGCCGGCGATGATCGCGACCCATCGCGTGCGATGGAAACGCTCGCGGGCATCCTGACCAGCAGGAGGCGGCGAACTCGAAGTCTGAGGTGAAGCTGTCACGGCGTCGGGCACGGCTACCGATGGTATGTCAGGGCTGAGCGTGGACCTACCGTGCCCAGGTGGTTGGTAGGTCCACGCGTAACAGTTACGACTGGTAACGAATCGGGCCCGGTGTCCAGGTGCCCGATCGGGTCTCTGTGGTGACGTTCATTTGCGCGGGAACCGCGTCCGAATCGAGCGGTGTGTACTGCTCGAGCGATCCCCAGTCACGATCCCAGTCGTTGTCCAGATAGGTCGGCAATGCCCTGGCCGAGAGCAGTTCGGTAGTCCAGCCGAGCGGTCCGCCGCCGTAGTGGTCCTGCCAGGCGTTGGTGGACTCCGCGCCGATGCGGTCGGGCAGGATGCGCCAGTCGGGGATCTCGGCGACGCCGTACAGGTGATCCACCGGACGTTGGCACGGGAAGGCCAGACCGACAGCCCAGTCCATCAGCACGGGATCGGTGGATCCGACGACGTCCTGCAGCGTGCGCATGGTCGGCACTCGTGGCGGTGTGACCGCCAGCCACTGGTCGGCGCTGATGTCGGTGTCACTGGCCACCAGACGCACGGTGTCGGCGTCTGCGGGCAGCTGATCCATCGGAACGCGCAGGTTGCGCCACGACGGCGACGGGCCGATGTCGATCGGATCGACACGTCCCAGTGCGTCGACGCTCCCGTCGGCCTGCTTCTTGCCGTACTCGACCTGCAGCACTGCGCCGGGGGTGACGATGCCGTCGGAGTTGACGTAGCGGATGCGTCCGGCGGCCGCGACGGTCAGGAGCGGTGCGGCGTCGTTGCGCTCGGGGAGTGAATACCAACCGGTGGTCAGTGACGCGTTCTGAGGTGCTCCGTAACTACCGAGCACCGGGGTTTTTGCGGGGTCGAGCCCGAACGGGAGCGCGACGTTGCTGCCGTTGACGCCGGCCGTCGACTGCGAGCCACCGGCGGTGCCGGATTCGGTTCCCGGCGTGGTGGTGCCGGACTGCGAGGTCGAGGTGTCGAGGCTGTTTGCACTGCCTGCCGTCGAGTCTTCTGCGTCGGCCGTGAGGTCGCCTGCAACCCCGTCCGGCGAGAACCCGGTTGATTCGCTCGCACCGAATGCACCTGCGCCGGCGAGATCGGTGGGCCGATCCGTCAATTGCAGAACGCCGGCGTTCGGATCGGACTCGACGAGTACCTCACCCGCGAGACCGCAGCTTCCGCCGAAGACGGATTCGATGTTGGACTTGCCGATCGAATACGCGGGGTACTGCGCGACCGCGCCCTTGAGCAGGGACAGCACCTCGAACAGCACGACCGCTCCGGCCGCGATGGTCAACGGTGACGGGGCGAGAAGGCGGAGTCGCCTGGTCTTCTTGACGCTGTCCTCCGTGCCGTTTCGCCGGCGCGGCTCCATGACGTGGTACCACGCGGCCAGCAGCAGTGCGAGAATCGTGAGGCCGAGGAAGGCCGTCGAGAATCCCTTGCCGGCGATTGACGGCGGCTTGTCCCACCACGGGACGCCGTAACTCGAGACGTACCACCAGCCGTTGGAGCTCGTGAACGCCACAGCGAGGATGAACAGGATGCCCGCGGCGAACAGCGCGCGGTTTCGTTTGGAACGCATGCTCGACGCACTCACACCGACGGCAGCGAGGACGGCCACCGTGGCGGCCAGACCGGCGTACACACCGAAGTGGTGAGTCCACTTGGTGGGGGTGAACTGCATCAGGAGCAGTGACGCGAACACGATGCCGAGGATTCGGCGCGAGGGCCCGATAGCGGTGCCGGGGATCCGGCCCTTGCGCAGGATCATCATGACGCAGAAGACGAGTCCGACGATCATGACGAACATGCCGAAGCGGCGTGCGAGTGAGCCGTCGGGGGAGATGGTCATCAGTGCGTCCCAACGCAACCGTTCCTCGAACCACGGAACGTTCGGCCCGACGGCCGTTCGCACTCTGGTCGATTCGAGAACTGTCGCGAGGGTTTGATCTGCGAAGACCGCGACGAGCACCACGGTTCCGGCGGCGAGAATCGGCATGATCTGGGACAGGAAGCCGACGCGTTTGCCGCGGGCGATCAGGATCTGCAGGATCGGCCTGGCTCCGGCGATCAGCGCGCCGATGGCGATCAGCCCGGAAGGCCCGGCGGCCAGCGAGAATGCGGCGATCAGCACGGCCATCGCGGCGGGCAACAGACGTCCGGTGGCGATGGCGCGTTCGATGGAGCACCACGTGAGCAGGGCGCCGAGGGCGATGATGGGCTCGGGACGCAGGCCGTTGTTGTACGGCAACCAGAAGGCCAGGAACACGAGCCCGCCCGTCCAGATGGCAACCTTGTTGCGGCGCACCGCAACACCGAGTCGCGGTATCACCTCGCGGCTGATGACCATCCAGCACAGAATGCCGGCGATCAACGCGGGCAGGCGCATCCACATGCTCGCGGTGCTGACCTTCGCGAACAGCGCCAGCACGTCGTAGTACCAACCGAACGGCGCTTCGGGGACGCCGAACCAACGGAAGTAATTGGCCATGTACCCGGAGTGCTCCGAGACCCGGGCCATGCCGAGCAGGTAACCGTCGTCGGAAGTGTTGGCGCCGAACACATGCCACAGCGCCAGCGTGCCGATAACTAGGGCGTCGATGCCGGTGAACTTCCACCATCGCGCCGGCAGGAACCGCCGCGCACGACGGCCGTCGACGCCGTCGATCCGGTGCAGTGCGTACAGCGAGACGATGGTCGAGAGTGCCGCGACGATCATCGCGAACAGTTTGAGAAGTGTGGGGCTGGACGAGAACCGGGAGTCGACGTCCATGTGGGCGGACAGTCCGGCGGGCGCTGCGCCCTGCAGGTCGGTGAAGATGCCGACCACCTGTGGGCGGTAGTCACCGGTCAGGGTGGTGCCGACGCCGTCGATTCCGGTGACCGCCGCGACGGTCTGCTCGGAGTTGGTCGTGATGGTGATCGCCGTGCACCCGCTCAGTTGATCGAGCGGGGTCGAGATCAGCACCGAATCACGGGTGAGTGCTTCGAGGCGGTCGGCAGTGGTGCGGACGGTGAGGCCGCGGGCGTTTCGGTCCGGCGCACCGTTCGGCATGGTCGAGAGCAGTGTGCCGCCGCTGCCGCCCAACTGGCCGAGGGTGGAACAGGGGATGCTGATGTCGAGCGATGTGGGCGAGTAGGAGATCAGCGGCGACGAGACGCTGTTGACGGTCCCACCCTGCGGCCAGTCGATGCTCGCGGCTTCCTGCTTGACGGGCAGGAAGGGCGTCGCGAGTGCAAGAAGCAGGCCCAGAAGGCCGGTGACTATCGCGATGAGTCGTGCCGTCCGGACTCGCTGGGAATCCGATTCTCGGGGAGCTTCGGGGCCAGTGGGCACGGGTTTCGGGGGCACTACTACTTCAGACGGCACAAGGAACGATGTTAGGCGAGTGCGGGCCCGCACATCCTGAGAGAACTACTCAGGATGCAACTTCCTGTTCGGATTGTGGTGTTTCAAGTGTTCGGGCGATGGTGTCGAGTGAAATACCCAACACTTCCGCGACCGCGCTGATGGTGAAGAAGGCAGGTGTCGCGATGCGGCCGGTTTCGATCTTGCGCAGAGTTTCGACCGAGATGCCGGCGTCGAGCGCTACCTGAACCATGCTTCGGTCCCCCCGCGCCGATCGCAGGAGTTCACCCAGTCGTAGTCCTCGTTCGAGTTCTTCCGCCGTCAGCGGCACGCGCACCATGTGCTTATAGTAATACCGGTATAGTTATTCGACAAGGAAGGTGTTCGAGATGGTCGAAATCAAGACCGCAGGGGAAATCGACGCGATGGCGGCGGCGGGGAGAATCACCGCGCAGGCGCTGGCTGCGGCGCGTGAGGCGGCGAGCGTCGGAGTGACGTTGCTCGAATTGGACGCCGTTGCCGCGGAGGTCATTTCGGCTGCCGGCGCCTCGGCGCTGTTCTTGAATTATCGGCCGGCGACGGCGCCGATACCCTTTCCCGGTGTGGCCTGTATCAGCGTGAACGATGCTGTGGTGCACGGTATCCCGAATGGGTACCGACTCCGTGACGGTGACCTGATCAGTATCGACTGCGGTGCGAGACTCGACGGCTGGTGCGGCGACTCCGCCATCAGCTTCACCGTCGGACAGGGAAGTAGTGAGGATCAGGCACTGATCGACGCGACCGATGAGGCACTAGCCCGTGGCATTGCCGCCGCCCAGCCCGGAAACCGATTGGGCGACATCGGTGCCGCGATCGGACAGTACGCGCGCGGCCTCGGATACGGAATGCTCGCCGATCACGGTGGGCACGGCATCGGCCGCGAGATGCACGAAGGCCCGGACGTGCCCAACGAAGGCCGAGCAGGCAAAGGCTTCCGGCTACGGCCCGGCCTGGTCATCGCCATCGAACCGATGCTCATCGCCGACGGAACCGACGACTACCGGCACGACGCCGACGGGTGGACCCTTCGCACCGTTTCGGGCGCCCGGGCTGCGCACAGTGAGCACACGGTCGCGATCACCGAAGACGGTCCGGTGATCATGACCCGCTGATCAACCCGCTCAGCTCTGGTTGGAGGTCTTGCCGCTCACGAGGTCTCGTACGTCCCACACCCACACGTCGTCGACGCGCTTGGCGTCGAAGCCGACCAGTTCGTCGACCGTGTGGCGCAGGGCGTCGTCGCCGGAGAATCGGGGAAGCACCAGTACGTCGGCGTGCCAGTACCGCAGGTCGGTCAGTGCGTTCGCTCTGGTGCCCACGTCGATCAACGGGACCTTGCCGGTTTGTTTGGCATTTACCAGCAGGGTCGAGGTGGGCCGGGACTCGGCGCCGTAGATTCCGGCGCGGGTCTTCGAATCCGGGCCGACGAAGTACCCGCCGGCGATGGGGAAGCCGAAGTCGGCGTCGACCTGCCAGCTCAGTGCGCGGGCGTCTTCGGCGCTCGCGACGGGAACCGTCACCAGGGTGCCGTCGCTGACGTAGTTCTCCCACGAGCCGCTGGTGATGAATTCGGGCGTCGCAGATCGCTGATCGGCGTCGATGGGGGTCGGGATCAGGGGAATCATCGCGACGGCGAGAGCCACCAGCCAGACACCGGCTGCCGTGCGGCGCGGTCCACGAAGTTCGACAAAAGCGCGGTAGGTGCCGAGGGTGAGCAGCAGCCCGATCGCCGGAATCGCGCCCATCGCGAATCGGGATTCGAGCACCGATTCGAACAACGGCAGGTCGGCGAGGAGTTTCCACGGCAGAGTGATGCCGGTCTTGTCACCGTCGATGGTCAGTTCGGAACCGAGTGAGAGCACACCCATGACCACGATCACGGCGGCAGCCGCGCGGGTCAGGCGGATGCGCCACAGCCACACCGTTGCACCGAGAAGCAGGAGCACCAGCGGCCATCCGAAGTACGCGTTCTCCTCGGTCGGGTTCATTCGGAACTCCGCGCCCTCGGGGTCGCCCGCAACCGATTCGGTCGGGAACGTGGTGAGTGCAGCGGTGTCGTTGCCTGCCTGACCGTGTGAGACGCCGTCGTAGCTCGCTGGGCCGAAGAACTGCGACCACAGCGGCACCGCGGTGATCAGGAGTGTGACCGCGCCGCCGATCACGAGGCCGGGCATCGCGCGCTTGATCGCCTGGCGCGACTTGGCCAGGCCGGGCAGTGCATAGGCGGCGCCGAACACCATGGCTGACATCGTGAAGATGAGGAGCGGTTCTTCGCCGAGGAAGATCTGCCAGGCGACGAGTAGGCCGAGGACGACACCGTCGCGAACCGGACGCTTGCCGTTCGAAATGCGCACTACCTGCAAGAATATGAACGGAAGTACGAAGAACGCGACGAAGTTCGGGTGGCCGTTGGCATGCGAGATCATGGCGGGCGCGAATCCGCAGAACCCCGCTCCGACGGCGGCGGCGACCTTGGAGCGGACGGAGACTCCGGTCAGTACGTGCCGCGAGAATGCCCAGTACCAAGCGATGGCGGTGCCGCCGAGGCCGGCGGTCAGCCCGATCGCATACGTGGCGGTCGGTCCGAAGATCAGCGTGATCGGGGCCAACGGGATGCTGATGCCGAACATCGCGGTATTGGCCATCAGGTTCACGCCGAGTGGATAATTCTGCAGGTCACTGAACAGTGGGCTGCGGAACTGGGCGAGGGCGTGAGCGGTATCGGCGAAGAACCATTCCCACATGGCCTGGTCGCGGCCCGCGTTGAACAGATAGCCGGACTGCAGATCGCTCCACAGGTTGGACATCACGTAGATCGCCGCGACGGTGAACGTCGCCATGATCGCGAGGTCGACCAGACGACCGCGCTGGACGACCGAGCGCCGCACTGCTGAACGGACTCGCCCTGGACGTGCTTCTTCGAGCAGTTGGACGTCGGGCAAGGTCTCGGTCATGCAGTCGGTGCCTTTCGGTTCTGGCGCCCATCCCTGAAGTGGCAGTTCTCAGAAGTTCGGGGTGGCCTACTTAGGTCTCGATTCGATAACTTCCTCTGTCAGAGTAACGAACAAAACGGTTCGCGTCCGCGAGCGGGCGCAGTCAGCGGGACAAACCGGTCCGCCCGACTTGTCCGGAAAGTAATGTTTTCGTGCACCGTTTGACGGGTTCGTGACCGGGGTATCGCAACAAGGATCTTGCTCGCGTTTGTTCAGGCAGCCCCGACGAATCCCATCCTCGACGAAGAGTTGGAACCTACGTCCGGGGCCTATACCGGATGGGATGGTGCTTGTGCATGTCGAAGACAGCAGTTCGTAGTAGCGCAGTAGGAGCAGTGGCCTTGTTGGCCGTTGTCCTGGGGGGTGGGACGGCGTCGGCAGGCGTTGACAACACCAGTTCGATCACCGACGTCAAAGGAAATCGGATAGAAGTCTTCCAGGCTGATACCGCTATCCACGTCTTTCCGCCTCTCGACAGCTCACCGCTGAGTGTCGAGTTCTTCCACGACGGGGTTGCCGGCGTGAAGATCGACGGGCCGGACGCGGCAAGCTTCACCGGAACGAAGCTGACGATCGGTTATCAGATCGGTTACCCGATCGCGTTGACCGGCGCGACGGTCGTTCTCAACAGTCCTGGTCTCGACTGGGCTGTCGAGAGTGGAACCAACCTCGGTATCGGCCTGGTTCCGGACTTCGAACTGGGACTGGACATATCGAACGGGTTCGTCATCGGTGGTGACATCATTCCGTCGCAGGAACTTGACGTCGATCTGGCGCCGGGCGGTATCACCGACGTCGCACTGCTCGAAGATCAGGAGTTCGACGGTCCCGAAGCCGCTGTCCGTCTGTCCGGAGTTCACGGTTACGTACAGGGAGCCATCGGTCCGGTGACCATCAGGCCGTACGCGAAGGCTGTCACGTCGAATGGCGATACCGTCGTCACTTACGGTGTACCGCAGAGGCTTTAGCGAAAGCGGATGCTCCCGCCGTCACGCTGCAACAGCGTGATGGTGGGAGTTTTCCGCGTTCCGTGTGGTCGAATCGGCGCCACGAATCGGCGAAGCGTCCGCCCAGTGGGCACTACGGGAAACACTGACGAGTTTCGCGACCAACCGTGCCGCGATCCACACGAGGTACACGGCGGTGATCAGAAGCAGAAGTGCCCAGTCGTGCGCGAAGAATCCGACTATCCCGCCGATCGTGAACGCGAGGGCGACGAAGACGACCCGTCCGCCCACGTCGGTCTCGACCAGATACTCGGGTTCGATCGGATCGTCGGGTTCACTCGATTCATCGACGTCCTCGGATGACTCGGCCCTGGACTTCTCGTGGTGTTCGGTGGGGATCTCGAGTAGCTCGCCCCATTCGAGCACCGCAACAGTGTGCGCGGTGTCGGTCGGGATCGCGCGGTAGTCGCGGGACTCGGACACGTCGATGAGAGCCCTTGCCAGAGTGAGTACTTCGATGCGATTGCGAATCGCGACGCTCAACACTTCATGGAAAGCCTGTTCGCGCCCGAACGGTTTGCCGCGCGCAATGACCAGAACATGCTCTGCGGAATCGAGAACTGCACGATGCGGTACAAGCTCGCGGCTTTGCGCAACGAGTTCGCTCACTGTCATCACCTACCCCGCCGGTGGTTGATGCGGCCGTTTGCTCGACTGCGCTTGGAGGGGCTGAGTACCCCGGCAGTTTCGGAAACAAACTCGCCGGACAGCGTGTCAGATTTGCGCAGCCGGGGCCGAGAGTGCTCCGAGGCAACTTTCGATCAGGTCGGCAACGATCACGTGCGCACGTTCGCGGCTGTCGACGCGGCCTTCCCACGTGGCAAAAGTGACGACGGTGAGCACGGTCAGAGTTCCCGCCCGAAGTTCGGCGATCTCTGCCGGTAACGAGGACGCAGCGACTATCCGCCGCTGAACTTCGCGGAAACTCTCGGCCTGCATGTGGTCACGGATAGTCGACGACATCGCCGGGTCGAAGATCGACTGCACCAGGAACCGCGCGTACAACGTGCCCTCGCGGTAGATGGTCTGTTCCGCCAACGGCAGGACGAGAGCCTCGACGAGGGCACGCATCGTCGGTGGATTCGCGTCGAGATCGATCGTGTCGAGCAACTCACGACGACGCTCACCGGCAGGTCGCATTCTGGACTCGACGACGGCCGCCAGCAAACCTTCACGTGACCCGAAGTGATACTGCGCAGCCGATTTGTTGGCCTGCCCGGCTTCGGTCTGAACATCACGAAGAGTCAGAGCGGCCAGACCTCGCTCGGCAACCAGACGCTCGGCTGCATCGATCATCGCCGCTCGGGCATCGGTTCGGGGCACGGTATGAAGTTAGGGGTGCGTCGGGGTCGCGTCAACGACCCCGACGGTAAGCCTTTTGTGACGTATCTCCTGGTTAGATTGCGTCAGAGCGGGTAACGACCACAAACGGCCCCTGCTCGGTCACGGTGAAACGAGGATCGTCGAACAGTTCCTTGGGGAACGTGACCGTGTAGCGGCGGACGTTCGGGTCGTTGGGGTAGACGTCCTCTGCCAACCGCAGCGTGTACCCGTCGGCGCCCTGGCGGAAGACGAAGGCGTCGGGGCTGCGCCACGGCGCCGAGTCCAGCGCAGCTATCAGTTCGTCAGGCGTCTTCAGTTCCGACCACTGCTCGATCAGCGCGGCGCGCGCACGGAAATCGGCGAGCGGGTTCGCGTAGTGCGACGTCAGTCCTTGAAAGCCGAAGTACGGGTAGAAGCTGAGGAAGCCGATGTCGGCAGTGAGGACCACCGTGTCATGGGGTTCGCGTCCCAACTGCTCGCGAATGATCCGGTCGATGTCGGCGTAATTGGCTTCGGCACCCGGGGGTCGCTTGTCCCCGCGCTCGCCGTTGCCGTCGGTATCGCTGTATGCCACAGCGATATCCGGCGCCAGCACCTGCGGGATGTTCTGCGCGAAGGCGATGGCTCCGATGACACCGAGTGCAACCAGTACCGCTTTGACGCGAGGATTTTCGCTGGTGGCCAGCACGATCCAACCGGCGAACTCGAAGAAACCGAACACACCGGCGGCGGCAAGGAGTCCGATCAGGACCGGCTCCAGTCGGAAACCGAGGAGCGTACTGCCGGCGACGGTGAACGTCATGGACAGCAATGCCCACAGGTACACGGCAATGACACCGATACCGAGTGCTCGGGCGCGGCGGGAGAACAGGAACCGCGAAATCAGCCAGATCGTGCCGAGTAGGCACAGTCCGCCGACGAGGGTGAAGCTCAGCATCGGGAAGGGCAGCACCGCACCGGAATCGGGGAGGTAGTGCATTGCGGTGCCGGACTCTGCGGTGGCACCGGAGAGTGCCTTCAGCAGGTACGGCGTCCAGACGGTCAGAGCCACCAGGCCGGAGATCACCGCGATCACGGCGAGCCTGACGAGGGATCCCAGTGCGGCTTTCCACGTGTTCTGGGCGCGTGCGGCAAGTACTGCGGCAACCAAGGCCATCAGAGTCACTGCGAACGCGGCGAATCCGAGATAGAGCGTGTAGACCGTTGCGGCGAGACCGAGGAACAGGCCCGTCCCGAGTATTGCGCCGGCTCCGGCAAATCGAGATGCCCCCGGCCGGTCCAATGCGCCCCACGCGAGGATCAGCACTGGCGGGATCAGGAGGTTGATGACGGCGCCGTACGCCTCGGGGGAGTTGTACGCCAACACGACGGCAGTGACGGCCAATGCCGCGACGACGGCCCAATCGCGTCGAATCAGCTTGGTCCACAACACGAGTGCAACGACGGCGACGACAGCCAACGAGCCGATCGCATAAGGCTTGAAGGCTTCCCAGCCGTCCATTCCCAGCAGGTTCGCGACGCGTCCACCGATCCAGAACCAGCCGGCCGGGTAGAACGGCGGCAGATCCACGTACGTCATGTCCTGCAGCGCAGCAGAATCCGTCAGCCGGGTCAGGTACTCGGTCCGGAACTGCTGATCGACCGAGACGCCGTGCAGATACAGACTCGTCGCGGCCAGGGGAAGTCCGAGCGTCGTGGTGACGAAGCCGGAGAGCCCGGCCCACGAGAGGAGTTTTGCGACCCGCTCGGCCTTGCGGGCGCGGAACATCAGAACCGCAACACCGACCACTGCGATGCAGAGCACCTGCAGCACCGTCGTGACTGCCTGCGTGACATTGGAAGAGGTGAACGCCGGCCACTGCACTCGGCCGAAAGCAAAGAGCCCGACAGCGGCTACAACAGCGGCGACCAGCGCTCCGAGGGCCATTTCCACCACCGTCGCCGCGGCATTACGCCACGGCGACGGGGTCGAAAGGTCTGTACTCGGAGCAGTTGTTGTTTCTGGCACGGGAGGAGCTTAAACCGGCAACTTCCGGAAGATCGGGCGCGGCACGTGGCGAAGACCCATCATGACGAAGCGCCACGGGCCGGGAGTCCAGACGATTTCCTTGCCCTTGTCCGAGGCGGCAACAGCGAGCTTCGCGACGATGTCCTTGTTGACCGTCAGCGGAGCTTCCTTGACGTGGGCACTGAACTGCGTGCGCACCATGCCGGGGCGAACGACGGTGACCTGCGGTCCGAATTCCGCGAGAGCCTCGCCGAGTCCGAGGTAGAAACCGTCGAGGCCCGCCTTGGTGGATCCGTAGACGAAGTTGGCACGCTTGACGCGCTCGCCGGCAACCGACGACATCGCGATGATCTTGCCGAAGCCCTGAGCCTTCATCTTCTCGCCGAGAAGAACACCGACCGAGACGGAAGCGGTGTAGTTGACGTTTGCCACCAGAACGGCCTTGCGCTGGTTCTGCCACAGCTCTTCGGAGTCACCGTCCAGTGCGAAGGCGACGATGGCGACGTCGACGTCACCGTTCGAGAACGCCTGGTCGATCACCTTCGGGTGCGATTCGAAATCAACGGCGTCGAAATCGATGAGCTCCACCGAGGTGGCACCCTTCGCTTCGAGCTGCTTGACCGCAGCTTCGCGTCCCGGATCGCCAGGGAGTGCCGCCAGAACGACGCGGAGCGGCGCCTTCTTCAGGTATTCCTCACAGATGGCGAGGCCGATCTCGGAGGTTCCACCGAGAAGCAAAACGGTTTGCGGGTTACCTACAGCGTTGATCACAGTTCCAGCCTTCTGGACATATCGGAGGCGAAAACGCCTGTGGGGTCGTACTTGCGGCGCGTCGCGATCCACTCGTCGATGCGCGGGTACATGGCGTGGAAGGTTTCCGCGGACGTCCGCGAGTCCTTGGCCGTGTACAGGCGTCCGCCGAATTCGAGGACACGCTTGTCGAGTTCGGTGACGAACTCGTTCAGGCCCGGCTTGATGCGGAAGTCGACGCAGATGTTCCAGCCCGGGATCGGGAAGCTCAGCGGCGCCTGATTGCCTTCGCCGAAGAGCTTGAACACGTTGAGGAACGAGTAGTGCCCGCTGCGCTGGATGTCGACGATGATCTTCTTGAACTCGTCGACGGCCTCCGGCGGAACCACGAACTGGTACTGCAGGAATCCGTTGGATCCGTACGCGCGGTTCCACTCACCGAACATGTCGAGCGGGTGGTAGAACTGCGTCAGATTCTGGACCTTGCCGCGATACTTGCCGGACTTGCGGAACCAGACCTCACCGATCGCGGTGAAGTTGAACTTGTTGGCCAGCCCGTTCGGGAAGACGTCGGGGAACGTCAGCAACTGCGGTGCGTCGAAGGCGAGCGGGTTCTTCTGCAGCTTGGCCGGAAGCTGGTCGAGCTTCGCCAGAGATCCGCGCGAGACTGCCGCACGACCGAGCTTCGGGGGCGCGGAAATCGCGTCGAACCAGGCGCTCGAATACTCGTAGTTGGCCTCGCTGCCGTCGCTGTGCAGCGCGATGGTCTCGTCGAGGCTGTTGGTGACGTCGCCGTCGGCGATGAAGTACGCCGTCTCGGTCGGTGTCATCTTGATGGTTGCCCGCAAGATGATGCCCGTCAGGCCCATGCCGCCGATCGTGGCCCAGAACAGTGCGGCCTTCGGGTCGTTGCGCCCGCCCTTGGGGGTGAGCGTGCGAACCTTGCCGTCGGCCGTCAGCAGATCCAACGACACGACGTGGTTGCCGAAGCTGCCCGCGCTGTGGTGGTTCTTGCCGTGGATATCCGAGCCGATGGCGCCGCCGATCGTGACCTGACGAGTACCCGGCAGGACCGGAACCCACAGGCCGAACGGCAGAGCAGCCTTCATCAGCTGATCCAGATTCACGCCGGCGTCGACGTCCACCAGAGCGGTGTCGCGATCGATGCGGTGAATGCGGCTGAGGGCATTCATGTCGATGACCAGGCCGCCGGCGTTCTGCGCTGGGTCACCGTACGAGCGGCCGAGGCCGCGCGCGATGACGCCGCGTCGCAGATGCGAGGGCTTGGAATCGTTCTGTTCCGCAACCTGGGCGACCGCGTTGGCGATCACTTCCACGTCGGGGGTGGACAGCACCTGTGCAGTGGTGGCGGCGGTGCGTCCCCAACCGGTGAGGGTGCGGGCTTGGGTGTGGAGAGCCGGCTGCGGCGTCTCTTCTGCTGTCGTGGACATCAAGGTAGAGGTTACCTG
Organism: Rhodococcus sp. MPR-R1B; assembly: GCF_058793255.1. Taxonomy (NCBI): domain Bacteria; kingdom Bacillati; phylum Actinomycetota; class Actinomycetes; order Mycobacteriales; family Nocardiaceae; genus Rhodococcus; species Rhodococcus sp. MPR-R1B. The sequence goes on along the minus strand of NZ_JBXAFO010000007.1, from coordinate 101,691 downwards.
GGAGTAGTGCCGACGGCTCCGACTCGAGTGGTTACTCTCGTCGTCGTGCCCGAAACACCTGCAAGTCACCAGCACGAACCCCACGTCCCGCTGCCCGTCGAGATTCCTGTCACGACGGACATCGCCGACGACGCGTTGGACCTGAAAACGCAGATCGTCCGGTTCGTCGCGACGGGTGGGCTGTCGGCGGTCGTGGACTACGGGCTGTATGTGCTGCTCCTCGCGTTGGGGTTGCCGCGCGTCGCCGCAAAATCGCTGAGCTTCGTTGCGGGCACCACGACGGCGTACCTCATCAATCGTCGGTGGACGTTCAAGGCCGAGCCTTCTCGCGCCCGCTTCATCGCTGTAGTCGCGCTGTACGCGGTCACTTTTGCGGTTCAGGTCGGACTCAACGAACTGATGGTCCATGTCTTCGACGAGCATTGGTGGCGGACACCGCTGGCCTTCGTCATCGCGCAGGGCACCGCGACGGTCATCAACTTCATCGTTCAGCGGGCAGTGATCTTCAAGATCAAGTAACGGTTCGGGGTGGATTAGCGCATTCGTCCGGTTTCTCGAGAGAGAATCGAGCCCATGATCATCGTTCTCGATTCTTCGGCCCTGACCAGGGGCGCACGGTTCGACACTGCCATCGCCGACGCTCGCGCACTCGGACACCGCGTCGTCGTGCCGCGATTGGTCGTCCTCGAGGTTGCGAGTCGCTACCGCGAGGAATCGGCGGAGATGATCGCGGCCCTGAGCGTCCAGGCGCGCATGTACGACCGACTGGGGTTGCGGCGCGACCTTACGAGGTTCGTCGACGCGGCTCACGACAAGGCCGACGGCTACGTCGACGACGTGATCGAAGACCTCGTGGCGATCGGCGTCGAAGTGGTCGATCCAGTCGACGTTTCGCATCTCGAGGTGGCCGAGAGGGCGATCTCGCTGCGTCGGCCCTATACCGACAAGAAGAAGCGAGACGGATATCCGGCGACGCTGAACTGGCTGACCGTGCTCGATCTCGCCGACCGCAACCCGGGCGTCGACGTCATCTGGGTGAGCTCCGACGCACGGGCATACGGCGACGGCGAAGACGGGGTCTGGCACGGCGATCTCGCGCGTGAGCTGGCGTCGCGCGGTCTGGAGTATCGGGTCCGCTGGGCGTCGGACATCCCGGTGATCGACGGACCGGTGCGGGTGGAGCAGGTGGCGGAGGTCGAGGAAGCCGCTGAGGTCGCGCCCGAGGCCCCGGTTGCTCAGGGCTTCGTGGAGCCGGAAGGTGTGGTTCCAGCCGAGGTTCCCGAACCCGCGGCACCTGCGGCAGCCCCCGCCCCCAAGCCTGTTCAGCGCGCAGCGCGGACGAGAGTTGCGCCGCAGCGCATCGAACCCGCCCCGAAAGCTCAGTCCGGTGGACTGCGCGGTCTGGGCAAGGTCATCGGCGGGCGGAAACGAAAGGTCACGATCGTCGACGATCTCGACGAAGTCGACCTCTTCGGTGCCTGATCGCTTCTAATCTGGACAGATGTCTCTGTTGCCGACAGTCAGTCGAAGGACCGGAACTCGATACGGCAGGCCGAGTATCGAATCGCAGGTCCTCTACAACGCGTGCCGATGGATGCTTCGGCCCGTGGTCGGGATCGCGCCGCTGACGCCTGGCGCCATGCGCCGCGCCGCAGTGCTGGACTCGGCCGCGGGTGTACGCATTCCGTCCGGGATCGATCGGGAAGCGATTCGCTTTCCAGGTTTCGACGGTGAACTCGTGCGGACGGCAGGCTCGACGGCTGATCTGCGCGACGGTGTTGTTCTCTACCTGCACGGCGGCGGGTTCATGTGCTGCGGGCTCAACACGCATCGGCCGGTCGTTGCAAGCATCGCCAAGCGAACCGGCCTTCCGGTCCTGCACATCGCATATCGACAGTTGCCGAGCACGAGCATCAGCGGGTCCGTCGACGACTGTCTCGATGCATACCGGTGGCTCCTCGAACAGGGAGCCTTGCCGGAAAAGGTTGTCTTCGTTGGCGATTCGGCCGGAGGCTTTCTGGTCTTCGCGACGGCACTTGCAGCTGTTTCCGCGGGGCTCGAGGTTCCGGCCGGTCTTGTCGGGCTCTCACCTCTCCTCGATCTCGATTGCACCACCAAATCAGTCCACGCCAACGCTCGACGCGACGTGATCGCCCCGGTGTCGGCATTGATGGCGATCGGAAAGCTTGGCGGACAGACGAACTCACCCGTCGACGGCGATCTGGCCGCTCTGCCGCCGTCGTTGCTGATCGCCGCCGAATCCGAGGTGCTCAGAGTCGATTCGGAGGTGATGGCGCAACGGCTCGCCGCCGCGGGGGTGCTGTGCTCGCTGCAGATCTGGAACGGCCAGGTTCACGCGTTTCCCGCCGTCTGGCCTGGCTTGCCGGAGAGCCGGGCTGCGCTACGTGACGTTGCCAGGTTCATTCGCGCCAGGCTGGATGCGGTCCCGCCCCAGGTCGCGGGCGAAAGTTGTTCGGGAAGTTGAACTTCCGGTCCGGTTAGGGATTCTCGTGTCCTGACGTTGTGGTAGGTGCCATCGCGCGGGCATAGATCGATTCGAGCTCGGTTACTGCTGAACGTCGATCGACGTTGTCGGGATCGAGGCGATGTTGGAGGTTGATCCCGAGAGTGCCGGCCAGAAGGGTGACGGCAACCAACTCCGGATTGGCGACCGGGGTGTCGATCGAACGCAGGTAGTCCGCGTACAGCGTTCGCATTGCGACGTACTGCTCTGCGTAGGTCTCGCGGATGGTGGACCCGGGAATCACGGCTTCGATCAAGATGGTCGAGAAAATTCGTGCCTCGGGGTATGACATCAGTACGAAGTTGGCTTCGATCAATGCTTCGATTCCAGTCGCCGAGGATGATGCCAACTCTGCGCGTAGCTTTTCCATGCCCCACCGGAATGCGTCCTCGACGACGGCTCGTAGAAGCCCGTCCTTCGATCCGAAGTGCCAGGCCACGGACCCTCTACTGATACCGGATCTTTCTGCCACGGCTTGTACGGACATCGCGGTCGACCCGCCTTCGGCAGCCAGTTCGGCCGCGGCTTTCACCAGTCGCCGTCTGGTTTCCTCGGAAATCTCCTGCTTGCGTGTCGACGCCATTCGGTGTTCCTGCCTTCTTTCGTTCTCGAGTGCAGCCAATTCCGGCACGCGGTGACGTCGACGCGCCCGTCGGGGCCGAGACCTGCGCACCGCACTCATGCTACGAGGCCGGCCATCGGCCGGCCGTATTCCTCTCGCGACACCCTCTTGCCTATGTTGATCGTCCAGTTCTATGCTGAGCGTCCAATAACTTAACGGAATGGGCGGACATGGAACTCATCGATCTGACTAGAACTCTCGATCCGGCCGATCGGGAATTGCTCCCCGAGGGTTTGAAGGCACTGGCTTCCGTCGTTGCCCCCTCGGTGACCTACTCGCACCCCGCAGGTGCCGGACGCGACGAGTTCGCGGCAGCACTGCAGTGCGGAGTTCATGATCTTCCGGACGGTGAGGGGTGGGGATCGGAGATGTTGAGTGAGTTCAACAGCCATCTGGGCACACACGTCGACGCGCCGTTGCACTACGGATCAACCTCGGAGGGTAAGCCTTCTCGCACGATCACAGACATCGCGTTGGATGAATTGTTCTGCGAGACAGTGGTGCTCGACCTGCGCGGCCGGTGCGAGGCGAATCAGCCGATCTCGGTGGACGCGCTGAAAGCTGCCCTGGCGGAAAACGGTGCGTCCGTTCCCCAGGGTGGTGCCGTGTTGCTCCGTACCGGACAAGAGAGCTTCACCTTGGCTGATCCAGGGTTCTTTCAGTATCCAGGGATGAGTCGCGAAGGCACGCTGTTTCTCGCCGAGCAAGGCGCGAAGGTGCTGGGCACCGACGCTGCCGGCTGGGACTTGAGCTTTGCAGTCATGGCGCAGAAATTTCGTGACACCGGGGACAACTCGGTTCTCTGGGACGGGCACCGGGCCGGACGCGAACGTGAAGTATTCATCGTTCAGCAACTGGCGAACCTCGCCGCGCTTCCGCCCTCGGGATTTCACGTGGCGTTTTTCCCGATCAAGCTTGCGCGAGCCAGCGCTGCCCCGGCTCGTGTGGTCGCGTTCGTCTGAGCAAAATTCCTGCCTCACCTAACGAACAATTCAGTGAAAGGTATTGACTCACAGTGAAACTTGCGACCGTCGAATACGAAAAGACTCAGCAGACGGCTCTGGTGACGGGCAGCGGCGAGCAACTGTTGTTACTCGAGCGAGCTCATCATGATGTGACGGGAAAACCGGCTCCAGAACTGGAAACCATGCAAACCATCATCGAAGGTGGTCCGGCGGCACGGGAGACCCTGGATCGGCTCGCAGACGAGCCGCCGGCAAGTGCAATCGTCGACGCAGGTGATGTGCGCTGGATGTCGCCGCTTCCTCAGCCGGTCCAGATCCGAGACTTCGGCTGCTTCATGGATCACTTCCGCAACGCTCGCGCCCGAATTCAAGGGGTCGCACTCGAGGACGTCGAACTGCCGAAGATCCAGTTGGAGCGCCCGCTGTATTACATAGCGAACCGATTGGCGGTGACCGGACACAAATCTGACGTCGTGTGGCCCGAGTACTCGAGCCTGCGCGATTACGAACTCGAATTCGCCTGTGTGCTGGGGCGCGGTGGAACCGACATCTCACGCGCGGATGCCCCTGCGCATATCTTCGGTTACACCATCTTCAACGATTTCAGCGCCCGCGATACTCAGCTCGAGGAGATCTCCACCGGACTCGGTCTCAGTAAGAGCAAGGACTTTTCGAACGCGAATGTCCTCGGGCCCTGGATCGTGACGGCCGACGAAGTCGGTGACCCCTACCAACTCGAGATGACCGCGAGAATCAACGGAGACGAGGTGAGCCGAGGAACCAGCGCCGACATGGACCATCGTTTCGAGGACGTGATTTCGTTCGCTTCGACTTCCACGCGGCTGTACCCGGGTGAAGTCTTCTGTTCCGGCACCGTGCCGAGTGGATGCGGCTTGGAGCACGGGCGGTTCCTGGAACCGGGAGACGTAGTCGAACTCGAGGTCACCGGCCTCGGTGTATTGAGGAATCGAGTGGTGGCGTGAGCGGCGAAGTCATGGTTCTCGGTGTCGGCGCGACTCTCTTCGGGCGGCACGCGGATACCGCGGCCTCGGAATTGGCGGGGCGTGCGGCGATCGATGCCGTCGAAGACGCGGGCCTGACCCGCGGTGACGTCGGTGCGGTCTTCTACGCGACAGTCAGCCAGAAGGCGATCGACCGGCAGCACATGATCCCAGGCCAGATTGCCTTGAGGCCATACGGTTTCGGGGGAGTCCCGGTCGTCAATGTCGAAAATGCCTGCGCCGGCGGCGCGACTGCACTCTGGCTGGCGATCGCCCACGTTCGCGCCGGTCTGTCCGAGGTCGCGTTGGCGGTCGGGGTGGACAAGCTGGTGTGCTCGGATCCGGCTCGAAGTCTGAAGGTGTTCGACGGTGCACTCGACGTTGCGCATCGCGACGAGACGCTCGCGGGCCTTGCTTCGCTGTCCGCTCCGCTGCCGGATGCACTCGGATCGCAGGGTGAGCGGTCGGTGTTCATGGAGATCTACGCTTCTCTTGCCCGGGCGCACATGGAGAGATTCGGAACCACCGAGTTCGAGCTCGCGTCCGTAGCAGCCAAAAATCATGCGCATTCCGTACACAATCCGCGGTCGCACTTTCGCAAACTCTTCAGCGCCGAAGAGGTGCTTGCCGCAAGGCGAGTCGCGTGGCCTCTGACAGTTCCGATGTGCTCGCCCGTCAGTGACGGTGCAGCGGCGGTCATTGTGACCAGTGCGGACTTTGCTCGAAGGCACGATTCCTCTCGGCGGGCGGCGCAGGTACTCGGTTGCAGCTTGGTGTCAGGCACGGATCGGACCGCAGATGACGTGGAGAGTCACATCGGTCGCCGTGCAGCAATGAGCGCATACGAGGAAGCCGGAGTCGGGCCAGGCGATGTGGATGTGGCAGAGGTCCACGACGCCACGGCCTTCGGTGAAGTGCAGCAGGTCGAGAATCTGGGGTTCTGCCCGATCGGTGAGGGCGGCGCGTGGTCGGCGTCCGGTGCGAGTTCGTTGGGAGGCGTGCGTCCGGTCAATCCGTCAGGTGGGCTCGAGTCCCGTGGTCATCCGGTCTCGGCAACGGGACTGGCGCAGGTCTTCGAACTTGTCACGCAGTTGCGTGGACAAGCAGGGCGGCGACAAGTTCCGGGTGCTCGAATCGCGGTCGCAGAGAACGGCGGAGGTCTCTACGGCATCGAGGAAGCCGTCGCCGCGGTCACGATCTTGGGAGGGCCACGATGAACGCGGACATCATGAACGATGAACCGATGGCGCCAGGCTTGCAGGTGCAAGCGGGATATGCGGATCTGATTCTGTCGGCGCTGCGACGCCGACCAGACCACATCGCGTTTCGATTCACGGATCGGAACGGTGATCGGGCCGAGCTGACATATCGGCAGACTGCGGAACAGATCGAGCGGATTGCAGGTGTCCTCAGTAGCTTCGCTCTGCCGGACGGAGCCGGGGTCGCCCTGCTTGCGGGGCCGTGTCCTGAAGCATTCACGGTCATGGCCGCGGCGTGTCTGGCGGGCGTGCGCTACACGGCACTCCATCCGCTCGCGACCGAAGAGAACGACAGGATGGTGCTGAAAGACAGTGGTACCGATCTCCTGTTGGTTGCCGACGGACAGTTCCAGGTACGCGCCGAAGCGGCACAGACTCGAGTGATGTCACTGTCAGCCCTCGAATCAGCGTGTGAATTGGGTACGGCGGGAATAGGTTCAGGCTTAGGCGGTCAGGGTCGAGCTTTGTATCTCTTCTACACCGGTGGAACCACCGGTGAGCCGAAAGGCGTCATGCTCAGGGACCGATCCTTGGTCGCCAATGCCTGGGCCTGCACCACGTGGGAGTGGCCGGCTGAAACCACCATGCTGCTCACTACGCCGATGTCTCATGCTGCCGGTCTGCTCGTCGCACCCGGTCTGCTGCGAGGTGCAAGCTTCGAGTTGCACAGGTCGTTCGACCCGGACAGAGTTGTCGACGCCATCGAAAATGGCGGAGTCACAGCTACATTCGTGGTTCCCACGATGCTCTATGCCTTACTCGACCATCCACGCCTGTCGGATGCGAATCTGTCTGGGCTGAACTGGATGCTTTACGGTGCTGCACCCATCGACCCCACCAGGCTCGAGCAGGCAGGGGCGGTGTTCGGGCCGATCCTGAGCCAGCATTACGGTCAGGCCGAAGCCCCGAATGCGTTAACGGTACTCGATACACGTGAGCACACGGACGATCCCGCAGTTTTGGGGAGTTGTGGGCGCGCGATGCCAGGTGTCGAAGTGGTGTTGCTCGACGAGCAGGGAAACGAGACGGCGACGGGCGTACCCGGCGAGCTTTGTGTGCGAGGTCCGCTCGTGATGGACGGCTATTGGAACAAACCTGAACAAACCGCTGCAGCGCTCGCGAATGGGTGGTTGCACACCGGCGACGTTGCTCGAATCGACGAAAGTGGGCTCATCTCGATCGTCGACCGCATCAAAGACACGATCATCAGTGGTGGATTCAACGTCTACCCGCGCGAAGTCGAGGACTCACTCGGACATCATCCCGCGGTGGCAGCATGTGCGGTATTCGGTGTCCCCGATTCTCAATGGGGAGAAGCTGTTACCGCCGCAGTCGTACTGAAGACGGGATGGTCGGTCACACCCGATCAACTCATCGCGCACGTGAGATCGCACAAGGGTCCGATCTGGGCGCCCAAGGAGATTTCGATTCTGGAAGCGCTGCCGCTCACTGCTTTGGGGAAGATCGACAAGAAGGCACTCCGTGGCGCGTCACCGACCTAGTGACGCGACAACTGCCCGTGCGAGGGCGTCGGCAGATCCAGGGGCGAATGGCAGAAAGAGTTCTGGCTCGATCAATTCCACTTCCATGAGCAGTGGTTGATCCACCGGGCCCACGACGTCCACACGTGCATAAAGCAATTCGCCGGGGCCGCATGGGGTCGCGGCCAGTGCTGCGTCGGCCACCGCGAGTTCGGCGGCGGACGGTTGGTGGAGGTGGTTGGTTCCGCCGTGAAATTCCTGCACGCGGAAGTCGTGGGCGGCCGGGATCTTCTGGACAGCGTGCGAGTAGCGTCCGCCGATGTGGATGATCGAGCGCTCACCGTCGACGACGTCCGAGACGAATGGCTGGACCAACGCGTCGTTACCGCCGTCGAGGATCGAGCTGAGGTGAGCGTGGGCCTGCGCGGACCCCGAGGCAAACTTTCCCACTCCGACAGCGCCGGCGGACACTGCCGGCTTGACGATGACGTCGGCACCCTCGAACGAAGGGAGGGTGAGTGTTTCGCTCTGTCCGGCAGCGATCACAGCGGTGGGGACGATAGGTACGCCGGCCGCGGCAAGTTCGGTGAGGTATCCCTTGTATGCGTTCCACTTCACGATCGAGAGTGGATTGGCGATCGGAGCGGTCAGCTGATCGAGAACGGCGAGAAATTCGTCGAGGCGCTGGGTGTAGTCCCAGGTCGACCGGATCAGAACCAGGTCGGCGTCGATATCGAGGAGGGACGGGCTCGACCACGGCGCCATCGTCGACGCGATGCCGTAGGAGGTGAGAGCTTCCATGACGAGTTTGCTTTCGACATCCGCCTCGCGGGCGGCGCCGTCACAGGTGAGCAGGAGAACCGTGGTCATGCCACGATGCTTTCACGGCTGGCGCCCTGTACGACTAGCGAGGTGGCCCCTCGTCGAGGACCAGCGAACCGGTCCCGGGTTGCCCGGTTGCGTCCACCCACGTCACCGCGACGGTGTCGCCGGGGCGGCGCGAGCTCATCGCCGCGTTGAGATCAGCGGACGACGCGATCCGGCTGCCACCGAACTCGGTGATGACCGCACCTTTGGTCAGCCCCACCCGCTCGGCCGGCGAATCGAAGCTCACGGCAACAACTTCGGCGCCGGCCGGCATGTCCGCGTGATCCTTCACCGCGACACCGAGTACGGGTGTCGGTCCCACACGCACGGTCTCGGAGGAGCGGCCACCGAGTACCTGCTCGACGATCGGTAGTGCGGTGTCGATCGGTATCGCGTAGGACTGAGGCGCCGGTGAGGTTTCGGTGCGGTCGGTGACGGCGTTGCCCGCGCTGCTGACGCCGATCAGCTCGCCAACGGCGTTGACCAGGGGGCCACCGGAATCGCCAGGCCGGATGTCCGCGTCGACCTCGATGAGGCCCTTCAACTGGTTTCGCGATCCGTCGGACACGTTGCGGGTGTTGACGGTGACACCGAGGTTGGTGATGACGCCGGGAGCAGGGACGGGTACTCCGCCGCCTTCCGCATTTCCGATTGCGGTGACGGAGTCCCCGCGAGCGGCTTCTGCTGATTTGCCGACCACAGCCACCGGCAGATCGTCAGCGCCCGCGAGTCGAAGGACGGCAAGATCGCTGACGCTGTCGTACCCGAGGATCTCGGCGTCGTAGATCAGCCCGTTGGACATGCTGACGGCAGTGACGTCCGAAGCTCCGCTGATGACGTGGTGATTCGTGAGCACCACTCCGTCAGGGGAGAGCACGATCCCGGTCCCAGCAGTGGTGGTGAATCCGGCCGGCGCCGTGATGGTGACGATGGTGGGGACCACCCGGGCCGAGAGCTCCTCCGGCGTGAGTGGAACAACCGGCGCGGGTGGGGTGGTCGTGATGACGGTGACCGGTGCGGACTCGATCGTTCCCGGAGTCAGGGGCGGTGCGACCAGCGCGAGACCACCGAGGCCGGCTGCGAGAACGACGGCCGTCCACAGGCCGCGTCTGCTCGCACGTTTGGTCATCCAGCCGTCCGTCCCGCCGGTGTCATGCCATCGAGTCGTGAAAGGTGAAGATTACCGATTCGGCGAATCTTCGGCCACAAAACCGGGCAACATGCCGTCCGCGCGGAGCGTTGCCAGGGACGGCGCGGCAGCGTCCTTTGCGGAGAGCTCGTAGGTCAGAGGGTTGCCCTTACGGTCTGTTCTCGGCCATTCGATCGCGAGTTCCGGATCGAAGGGATCGAGGTCGCGGTCCAGGTGGGGCGAGTATTCGATGCTGCACAGGTACATCACTGTCGATCCGTCTTCGAGTGAAAGGATCGCGTGGCCGAGGCCTTCCTCCAGGAACACCGCTCGTCGATCGACGTCGTCGATCACCACCGCATCCCACTCGCCGAAGGTCGGTGATCCGACGCGCAGGTCTACGACAACGTCGAGGAAGGCACCTTTCACGCAGGTGATGTACTTCGCCTGTCCGGGCGGATTGTCGGTGAAGTGGATCCCGCGGAGGCTACCGGCTTCGGAAACCGAGCAGTTGGCCTGCGCGAGGTCGAGAGTGCGGCCGGTCGCGGCGGTGAAGGCGGAGCTTTTGAACCATTCGAGAAAGACACCGCGGTTGTCGCCGAACTGCTTCGGTGTAATTTCCCAAGCTCCGGCGATCTTCAGTGGACGGATTTCCACGTCACCATTCCTTGCCGTGCTCGAGCAGCTCGAGTAGGTAGTTGCCGTACCCGGATTTTCCCAATGCTTCTGCCTGAGTGCGTAATTGGTCGGAGCTGATGAATCCTTGACGCCACGCAACCTCTTCAGGGGAACCGATCTTGAGGCCTTGGCGGTGTTCGATGGTCCGCACGTAGTTCGCTGCCTCGAGCAGGGAATCGGGTGTGCCGGTGTCGAGCCACGCGGTTCCGCGGGGGAGGACATCGACAGAAAGTTTGCCAGCTTCGAGATAGTGCTGATTGATGTCGCTGATTTCGTATTCGCCACGCGCAGAGGGCTTCAGAGTGCGTGCGATGTCCACGACGTCGCTGTCGTAGAAATAGAGGCCGGGGACTGCGTAATTGGATTTCGGCGACGTCGGCTTTTCCTCGATGGACACGGCGCGACCCGAGTCGTCGAATTCGACGACGCCGTAGGCGGTCGGATTCGAGACCCAGTAAGCGAATACGGCTCCGCCGTCGATGTCGGAGAAACGCCTGAGTTGGGTTCCGAGGCCGGGGCCGTAGAAGATGTTGTCGCCGAGGACGAGCGCCACGGAGTCGGATCCGATGTGCTCTGCGCCGAGGGTGAATGCCGTTGCGAGGCCGTTCGGTTCGTGTTGCACTGCATAGGTGAGGTTGACGCCGAATTGTGAGCCGTCGCCGAGAACCCGGCGGAATTGTTCGGCGTCGTGTGGGGTCGTGATGATCAAGATGTCGCGAATGTCGGCGAGCATGAGAGTGGAGAGCGGGTAGTAGATCATCGGCTTGTCGTAGACAGGCAAGAGTTGCTTGCTCACTCCGAGGGTGATCGGGTGCAACCGCGACCCGGTGCCACCGGCCAGAATGATTCCGCGCATGCGTGCAGTGTCCTGCACTCCTGCCTGCCGACGCAAACGGACATGACACGCCCGGCCGCTAAAGTGGGGTTCGTCCGATGAGCCTGAGGAGATGACGTGCGACTACTGGTCACCGGGGGTGCCGGCTTCATCGGTGCCAATTTCGTTCATCAGACGGTGGCGACGCGTCCCGACGTGGAAGTCACGGTTCTCGACGCTCTGACCTACGCCGGAAATCGCCAGTCCCTGGCGTCCGTCGAGGACCGGATCACGTTTGTCCACGGCGACGTGGCCGACGAGCCGCTGGTCGACGATCTTGTCTCGCGCTCCGACGCAGTCGTGCACTTCGCGGCCGAAAGCCACAACGACAATTCCCTCGCCGACCCCGAACCGTTTCTGCGCACCAACGTCATGGGAACCTTCTCGCTCCTGCAGGCAGTGCGTTCGCACGGGGTCCGTTATCACCACATTTCGACCGACGAGGTGTACGGCGACCTCGAACTGGATGATCCGGCGAAGTTCACGGAGACGACACCGTACAACCCGTCGAGCCCGTACTCCGCGTCCAAGGCGTCGAGTGATCTGTTCGTGCGCGCCTGGGTGCGCTCGTTCGGGATCGCGGCGACCATCTCGAACTGCTCCAACAATTACGGCCCGTACCAGCATGTGGAGAAGTTCATCCCACGCCAGATCACCAATCTGCTCGACGGAGTGCGTCCACGGTTGTACGGGGAAGGCCGCAACGTCCGCGACTGGATTCACGTCGAGGACCACAACCGCGCCGTCTGGGACATTCTGGACCGCGGAAAGTCCGGCGAGACTTATCTGATCGGCGCCGACGGTGAAACCGACAACCGGACGGTGATTGCGGCTCTGCTCGAAATTTTCGGACGCAAGCCGGACGATTTCGACTTCGTCACCGACCGCCCTGGTCACGATCTGCGGTATGCGATCGATTCGACGCGACTGCAGCAGGAGCTCGGGTGGAAGCCGCAGTACCGCGATTTTCGAAGCGGACTGGAAGCCACCGTCGAGTGGTATCGCGACAACGAGCAGTGGTGGCGTCCGCAGAAGGCCGGCGTCGAGACGCAGTATTCCGCGTCCGAGAAAGTGGTCTGACCGAACGTCAGGCTTTGGTGGGGTCCGGCACCCGCGAGCGCTCGTGCACGAGTGCATTGCGCAGGCCTCGTGATCCCGACAGTGCAGCCACGACGCCGGCAAAGACCTCACAGAGGGTGAACAGCAGCCTCGACGCCAGTGCGAGGCCGAGCGCGACGCCGGCATCCATGAACGGTGAAAGCGCTGCGACGATGACGGCTTCGCGGACACCGATTCCGGACGGGACGACGAACACGAGGACGCCCGCGCACATACCGAGGGCGAGAGCGCCGATGCACTGGACGAGCCCACGGATTTCGAAGCCCGCCGAACTGGACGCGAGCAACCACAACTGGATGCCGTAGAGCACCCAGCTTGCTGCGCACCAGCCCAATGCGAGCGCAATCTTGTGCATCGTGAGCGGCTTGTGCAGCGGCGTGCGGCGGAGCAGTTTCAGCGCAAGGTTCACCAGGCGTGTGAGCACCGGCGGGTAGGCGCAGACCAATGCGATCGGTACGAGGATGATCACGCCGACCGCTGCCGCCGTGCTGACCTCGAACAGGGCAGGTAGACCGAAGAGGCCGACGACCAGCGCCGAAGTTGTGCTCAACCCCACCGTGACCAGCACTGCGACAAAGCCTGCGGCACGGGACACACCGGCGCGCCTCACGAGTTCCGTTTGCAGAACGAAGGCCCAGACACTGCCGGGAAGGTACTTGCCGAGTTGGCCGACCAGATAAGCGCGAGCGGCGTCGAAGGCCGGAATCGGTTGTTCGAGGGCGCCGAGTGCGTGCTGCCAGGCCCGCACTGCGGCACCCATACCGAGGAAGATGAACACCGACGAGGCGGCAAGCGTCCACCAGTTCAGCTCGGTGATCGTGTTCTTGACCTCGGACCATTGGGACTTCACCGCGAAGATGATCGCGACGACGATCGCGAGGGTGACGAGGACCTTGAATGCGTTGACGAGAAGGCCGCGTAGAGCGTTCGGCTCTGCGGCCGGTTCGACGTCTTCGACCGGTTGTTCAGATTCGGGAGAGGTACTCACGCGCCTGCATCCCGCCCGTTCGTCATTTCGCAGACGATACCAACCAGGATTTGTCTCGCTAAACCACGAGCGGTTTGTCGGCGCGTTCCCGCCACCAGGTGAAGGCGTTCGACAGCGAGTCCGGAATGGCCGGTGACGTGCCGAAGCTGCCCGCGGCGTACACGGCTTCGATCGCGGCGATGTCCTCCTCCGCGATTCCCGACCGACTCATTCCGACCCGGTTGGTCCCGTGAAGTTTCGCTGGATTGCCGAACACCGTTGCGTACGGAGGAACGTCCTTCGGAACTATTGAACCCATCCCCACCATCGCGCGGGTTCCGATGACACGCCGCTGATGGATGACAGTGTTGATTCCCAAGTTGACGTCATCTCCCATCGTGACGTGGCCTCCGAAAGTGGTCGACGGAGCGACGGTGCATCCATCACCCATCTGGACGTCATGCCCTACAGAAGTGCGGTTCATGATGAAGCAGTTGCGCCCGATGATCGTCGGTCGCTCGCCGCCTTGATGAACCGTGGTCAGTTCGCGGATCGTGGTACCTGAGCCAATGACGATGCCCTGGTGAGGGCTGCGTTCGGTCCATGTCAGAGGGTGCTCTTTGCCTATCCATTCGGGAGGGGCGCCGAGGCTGACGCTCGAACCGATCCAGCAGTTGTCGCCGATCTCGAGCGATCCCGTCAGGACCGCGTAGGGCCCGATGCTGACCCCGTCGCCGATGGTGACTTCGTCTCCGATCACAACGGTGGGATGAATCTGGCAATTCTTACCGATTGGCATGATGTACGGGAATCCTTTCGTAGAGCATTCGACTGCTTCGTTACCCTCAGTTGGTCGGCACCGACACCGTCGGTGCTGAATGAATGCAACCTATCGGAGGTAACTCAGTGATCGCGATATCCAGTATCTCGTTCGGGGAAGAAGTCGAGCGCGAGGTGCTGGACACTCTGCGATCGGGGATCGTCGCGCAGGGACCCAAGGTGAAGCGGCTCGAGGACGAGTTCGCGGCGCTGGTCGGAACGCGACACGCGGTGGCGGTGAACAACGGCACGACCGCATTGATCGCGGCTCTTCAGGTCCAGGATCTTCAGCCAGGTGACGAGGTTCTGACCACGCCGTTCACGTTCGTGGCCACCCTCAATGCAATTCTCGAGGCAGGCGCGACCGCGAGGTTTGCCGATATCTCCGAGTCCGACTTCAACATCGACCCGGCAGTCGCTGCCGATCGAATCGGGGACCGCACGAAGGTTCTGATGCCGGTTCATCTGTACGGACAGTCGGCGGACATGGGCGCCTTGATGCCGCTGGCATCGAAAAACGGTCTGACTGTGGTCGAGGACGCCGCTCAGGCCCACGGAGCGACGTTCGACGGGCGAGGCGCCGGCAGTTTCGGTGTGGGTTGCTTCTCGTTCTATGCAACGAAGAACCTCACGACCGCCGAGGGCGGAATGATCACGACCGACGACGACGCGATCGCCGATCGTCTTCGGGTCCTGCGCAACCAGGGCATGCGGGCGCGCTACCAGTACGAGATGGTCGGCCAGAACTACCGGATGACTGACCTCCAGGCGAGCTTGGCTCTGCCCCAGATGGCGACGTACATGCAGCAGGTCGAGGCGCGCCGCCGGAATGCGGAGGCCTTGCGTGTCGGCCTGAAGGACGTCGAAGGACTGATCCTGCCGAGCGAACTGTCCGGTCGTGGACATGTCTGGCATCAGTTCACCTTGCTGCTGGCGGAAGACGCACCGATCACTCGCGACCAGTTGAGTGAGCGTCTGGCCGCGAAGGACATCGGTAGCGGCATCTACTACCCGAAGGCCGTCTACGACTACGAGTGCTACCGCGAACATCCGCGCGTCGTCATCGACGAGACGCCGGTGGCCACTTCGGTTGCGTCGCGGTGCCTGAGCATCCCCGTCCACGCTGCGTTGTCCGCCGGCGACGTCGATCAGATCGTTGCCGCGGTACGCGGCGCCATGGAGGCCTGAAAAATGACTGCTAGCAAGCCACGTATCGCTCTTGTCGGATCCGGTCAGATGGGCTCGCTGCATGCGCGGGTCATCGCGCAGTCGGCGCTGTGCGAGTTGGATCTGCTGATCGAGCCGCGCGAGGAGCAGGGCAAAGCTGTTGCTGCGCGGTTCGATACGCGTTGGGCTGCAGATTTCGACTCCCTCGACGAGATCGATGCTGTCGTGATCGCTGCCGCTACGCCGGCGCACTACGAGTTGGCCGGGCGGGTTCTCGATCTGGGGAAGCCCGTCCTGGTGGAGAAGCCGTTGGCTGCGACGTACGAGCAGAGCGTCGACCTGGTCGATCGTTCACGCGCGTCCGGTGTTCCCCTCATGTGTGGACTGCTCGAACGATTCAATCCCGCTGTCCGCACCGCCCGTGAGTTCTCCGGCGATGTGTGGCAGGTGAACGGTATCCGCCACTCGCCGTTCGTTTCCCGCATTCCGACGGGTGTCGCGACGGACCTGCTGATTCACGATATCGACCTTGCCATCGGATTTGTCGGCTCGGAACCCAGTTTGGCAAAAGGGGAGTTCGGCTACTTCCACCCGACGTCCGTGCAGAACCGGTCGGAAGATTGCGCCGACGCCGTATTGCGCTTCGGATCAGGTGCTGTTGCAACGATTTCCGCGAGCCGGATCAGTCAGCGCAAGATTCGCCAGCTGTCGTTGCTCGAGGCCGATCGACTCATCGAGATCGATCTCTTGCGTCGCGACATCACGATCTACCGGCACATCGACGACAACATGCCTACCGATCGGGACGGCTACCAGCAGCAGACGGTCATCGAAATTCCGACGATCCGCTACAGCGAGGAACCGCTTGCCGCGCAGCTGACGCATTTCCTCGGATTGGTGCAGGGCACCGGTGACGCAGACGGTGAGCGGGCGTCGATTCTGCCCGCTCACCGCGCGGTTCACGAGGTGACGGAATCTGCGTTGGCTGCAGCGTTGTCGTCCTGACCGCTGCGTCGGCGTCGGAAGGCCCAGGCACCTTGAGACAGTGCCAGGAGTAATCCGACGCCGGCGACAGTCCAGCCGAAAGTGCTTCCGGGTGGACTGAATTCGATGGTGAGGGCGGATCCGGACGTGGCACTCGGCGGTAGATCGACCTGCAACAACCCGCCGGGGCTCGCCTTCGTCTCGACCGTCTGACCATCGACAGTCGCCGTCCAGCCCGGCCAGGCCAGTAGGGCGAATGTAACCGTGCCGGACCCGGTGTACTCGACGGTTTCCCTGGTGTCCGTAGCGGCGGCATCGCCACGTACGTCGAGACCAGGCGTCGCTGCGGATACGCGACCGTCGGGCCACTGATGCTCGGTGGTGCGATGGCCGACCGTGACCACCCGATCCGGCGATACGGTCCACTCGCCCTCGGGTAGGGCGTCGAGGGCGCGTTTTCCGCCGTACGGTCCGGAATTCTGAACGACGACCGTGTCGACTCGCATCGCGTCGAGCCAGGACACACCCGTTCCCGGCGATTCAGCGAGCAGTCGGTCGACGCCGTCCGGACACTGGACGCCGCCGTAGTAGTTCAAGCACAGTGCTTGAACGAAATCGTTGTAGCTGATTCCGGCGTAGCTGTTGACGGCATTGACTCCGGCGGGCTGCCAGGCGTTGCCGAACAGGAGGTCACCCCACTGCCCGGTTTCGTTGTCCGGCGGGATGTTGACGGGGTCGGCAATCGCGAAAGTGGTTCCCTGGTAACGGTCCTCGAACTTGGACTCCAGGAATGCCACCTGCCGGGGGAACTTCCACGGTGTCACGTTGTAGTTTCCGGTGAACCAGAAATTGGTCTGAGCACTGAGCACGACGACGATGCCGACAGCGAGGGCACCGGCGAGGTAGCGGGGCTTTCGGTAGGCCACGACCAACGCGAAAACGGTGAGAACCACGGTGATGAGCAGCGATGCCGAGTGAATGCCGATGTCTTCCGGGACATTCGACCAGGCAAGGTAGAACTGAAGTGCCAACAATCCCGCGGTGATGATTGCTCTCGCCTGGATACGGTCACGATGCAGTCCGGCAGAGAGCGCGACCGCCGTGACCACGATTGCGGGCAGTTGACCGTACTCGAGCAGTCGCGCTGGCCAACGGAACAGCCAGAGATTCGACGGTCCGAGAAGTAGTACGACGTAGATTCCGCCGAATACGAACAGCGAGACGCTGTGGCGGCCCAACTTCTTCAGTGACTTCCATTGAATCCACGGTGCGAGCGGTATGAGGAACCAGGCCAGGTACACCAGTGGAATCGTCATGGCAGGCGAAGCGAAAGCGGTGACGTACGGCTGGTTCGACGGGCCGGAGAGATTGAGCAGGTCACCGAGATCGGGTCGAAGCGAACCGTCGTTCGCGATTCCGGACTGAGTACGCACCGACACGCCGGTGGTGAAGAGCAACGGTAGATACACGATCAGCGACATCATGATGATCGCTGCCGCGCTGATCATCAGTGATTTGATGCTGCCTGCGCGTTTGATTGCGATGCATTCCGCTATGACAGCGAGGTAGACGACCGCGACACCGACAGCGCCGTACGGGTTTCCGGTGGTCATCGCAAGATAGCCGAAAACGATCGGTACCAGGGGGTTCACTCGGCCGAGGGCGCTGGCGCGGGTAGACCACCAGACGTGGGGGATCCAGGCGAAGGCGATCAGCCCGGACGCCCAACTGGAGGCGTCGAAATAGAGCGTGTATCCGGCGAACGGCATGGCAAATCCGGCGATGAAAGCCATCGACCGATTGGCGCCGTACTGGCGGGCCACCAGATAAACGCCTACCGCGAGAATCGCCATGAATTGCATCTTGACCAGGGTGATTCCGATTCCCAGGTTCGGAATGAGTGCAATGGCAACCGAATCCAGAAGGATCACGGGATTGTATGTCCCGTAAAGGGCTTCGGCTGTGACATTGCCGCCGGCCCACAATTCGGGGATGAGCGTCGGCCATGACCCGGACAGGATTCGCTCGCCGATCGTGTGCCAACCAGGCGTGAAAGCTGCTGCGCTGTCGTCCCAGTAGTAGAACCACCGATTGGAGATCAGTGGGATGGCGGCGACGATCGACACCAGAGCGGCGAGAAGAATTGGCGGCACCACGCGTTGTGCGAGCGGTAAGTCAGATTTCACGATGTGCTTTCGTCTTCGAGTCGATGGCTGTTGTTCGGAGCCTGGGTCGTGCTCTTTTTCTCGGAGCCTGGGCTGCGCCTTGTTTCTCGGAGCGTAGTATTCCGACGAGTTCGAACTGCAGTCGGGGAAGTAAGGAGATCGGGACGTGGCGACATCGCGAACGGAACCCGTTCGTGGGGAACCAGCTACGCCGGAACTCTCGGTGATCATCCCCGCATACAACTCAGGCGAGGTGCTGGAGTCGACGGTGCGTCAATTCGCCGAGTACTTCACCAGCCGCCCGGCCGAGAGCGCCGGTCAGGTCGAGATCATCGTCGTGGAGAACGGGTCGACGGACAACACTGCCGACGTATGTGCCGCTCTGGCGGCTTCCTGGTCGTGGCCGGGAGTGACTTTCCTTCCGATGAGCAGCGATAAAGGAATGGGTGCGGCGCTTCGCGCCGGGACACTTGCTTCTCGTGGACGGCGCGTGTTGCTCACAGCGGACGATCTTCCGTTCGGTTTCGGTGACATCGAAGGGGCCGACCGCGTGATGGCGGACCTAGGGTCCGTTCCGCCGGTGGTCATCGGTTCGAAGGCTCATTCGGAATCAGAGGTGGAACGTGGCCTGCTGCGTTCGGTGATGACCGGCGGATTCGCGACGCTGCGACGGGTCGTGCTGGGCACTCGCACGGGCGATCCTCAGGGAACTTTCATCGTCGACGGCGTTTTGCTGCGTCGAATCGCACCCTCATTGACCGAGCGTGGATTCCTCTTCACTACCGAATTGGACTACGCGCTCGAATTGGCCGGGGTGCGCCCGGTCGAGGTCCCGATCCGACTCAGTGACGATCATCTGGCACATGCAAGCCGTATCTCGCCGAAGGACGTGATCCAGATGGCAAAGGGATTGTTGTCGCTTCGCCGCCGAAAGACCGAGCTGCGCTCCGCCGCTGCAGTGAGTAATCACGGGTAGACCTGGTGTGTCTCGGTGCCCGGGGCGCCGAGGTGCCGATTCGCGATACCCTGCGGGGCGTGGATACCGTGAACACGACCGATGACCAGTCCGATTCCGGAGTCGAGTTGATCGAACGCAGCGCGACGTCGGATCGACTGCTGGCGCAGCGGACGTTGTTCACCGGAACTTCGCCCGTCGCCAGTGACGAACTGTATGCGGTGACCAAGGTCGGAATGTCGACGCGATCGCGATTCGAGTTGCGGCTTCAGCCCGGGGCCGTCGCACACACCAACACCTTCTTCGGTCGTTTTCCGGCCAGCTACTGGCAGCGCTGGACCAACGTCACCGAGGTCACTGTCACCGCGCATGTCGTGGCCGATACCGCTTGCCGCATCCAGATCCAGGCCTCGGACATCGGTGGTCACCGCCGGATCGTGACGAACGTCGTCGTGACCGGCGACGAGCGAGTGTCCATGACCGCCCCGCTCGATACTTTCGTCGACGGCGGGGCACTGTGGCTGCAGTTCGAAGCGCAGGGTGGCGGCGCAGTGGTCGACGATGTGGAATGGACCGTCGTCTCGCCGGAGTCGATTCGCCCGGTAGCCGTGGCGATCTGCACGTTCAATCGTGCGGACGACTGTGCGCGCACGGTCGAGGCCCTCGCGTCCGACGAGCGTGTACTCGCGTTGCTCGACGCTCTGTACGTCGTCGATCAGGGAACGGATCCGGTAGAGAGCCGTGAGCTGTTCCAGGAAGTGTCGAAGAAGTTCGGTTCGCGGTTGCAATATCTGCGGCAGGCGAATCTGGGTGGTGCCGGCGGGTTCACCCGGGGCCTGTACGAGGCTTCGGCGGCCGGACCGCACGCCGACGTGATCTTGATGGACGATGACATTCTGTGCGAGCCCGAATCGGTTCTTCGACTGAGTGCGTTCGCGAACATGACGACGGAGCCGGCTTTGATCGGCGCCCAGATGCTCTTTCTGTTCAACCCCGACTTCCTGTTGGCTTCGGGTGAACGCGTCGATCTGGGCACCCTGCAGCGTGGTGTGCCGACCGACGAGCACGGTGTTCGCAACCGGAGTGTGCTCGAGAAGCTGCCGGAACGTCGCGTGGACGCCGAATACAACGGCTGGTGGTCTTGCCTGATCCCTGCTGAAGCCATCGAGCGGATCGGCTTGCCACTGCCGGTCTTCTTCCAGTGGGACGACGTCGAGTACAGCTTGCGGGCCGGGCGGGCCGGGATTCCCACCATCACGTTGCCGTCGGCTGCTGTCTGGCATGCGGACTTCTATTGGAAGGACGTCGACGGTTTTGCGCACTACTTCAGTACGCGCAACGGACTCATCACCGCTTCGCTCGACCCGGGGTTCGCGCCCAAAACGCTCGCGAAGCAACTCTCTCGCGACATTTCGCATTCGATCGTCGGGTTGCAGTACGGCCTTGCACACACGCAACTCCGGGCGATCGAGGGATTCCTCGAGGGGCCGGAAGGTTTGGCGGACGGTGGGCAGGAGGCGCTTGCCGCGATCAACCAGGAACGTAAGCGCTTCCCCGAGACGGTAACTCGCCCGGCGTCGGAGTTGCCGGGGAGGCTGCCGATCCGTCGCGTTGCGCCCAGCCCGAAACCCGGTTTGTGGACAGACCTCGTTTTGGCGAAACGCGCTGTGATGCAGGCGCGCAATCATCTGGAGCGGGGTCCGGTGGCGATCTCGTACGAAGATGCGCAGTGGTGGCACGTCGGACGTTTCGATCACGTCTTCGTCACCGATGCTTCGCAGGGAGGCGTGCGTGAACGCCGCTTCGACAGTGAGAAGGCCGCCGAGATGAGCGGCCGCCTCGCCGGCGTGATGAAGAGGTTCCTCGCCGAAGCGCCAAGTGTTGCTGAGGCATTCGCTCGGGATTTCCCCCAGCTCACCAGCCGCGAGAACTGGGCCCGCCTGTACGAGAAGTGAGCGTTAGCGCACTATCTTGGCGATGACCTGCTCGTTGTCGACGGTGTACCCGAGGTATTCGAACGAGATGCCGGTACGTGTGACGAACTCCGTCCACGCCCGGTACTCGTGCTGCTGCCACCCGGGATAGTTGAAGAACTCGTCGAAGACGACGATCGACCCGGGTACCAGTCGGTCGCCGAGGAGATCGAGCACCGTCTTGGTGGACGAGTAGAGGTCGGCGTCGAGGTGCAGGAACGCAACGGGGCCGGGTTCGTCGTTCAGGAACGAGGGCAATGTGTGCTCGAAGAGGCCTGGAACAAGTTGCGCCCCTGGGACTTCGGGGATGGATTCCTGCGCGAACTCGCCGGCCGGGAACCCGGTCCGCCAAGTCTCCGGAAGGCCGGAGAACACGTCGAAACCCGCGACGGTCCCCTCGCGTTCGGTGAAAGCCTCCGCGACGATCCTGAGTGTGGTTCCGCTGGCGACGCCGAATTCGAGTGCCATGCCGGGTATTTCGATCAAGCCCAATGCGTGGCGCAGCGTGTCGTGCGGGTGGCCGAATGTCTCCGCGACTCGAAGGTGTTCGAGGATGAACTCGGCAGTCGACGCTGTCGCTTCCAGATCCACGGCGTAGGCCAGATCCCGACGCTGGCGAAATTCCAGCTCGTCGATCCTGGACCGGAGGCCCGCGATGTCACCGCGGGCCTCGGCCAGTTCGTCACGTGAGAGTGCCAGCGCGTCGAGGATCTGTTGCGTGCGATCTGCGTTGCGCCGGTCGGCGGCCTCGACCACCTCGGATACCGCACGCTGAAGCTTGGTTCTGGCGCTGGAACGGAACTGCTCGAACATGGCAACCTCTCGTCGGGATCACCCCCATGCTGCCAGGCTTTGTTCGCTACCGGTCCCGACCGCGGTAGTGACTCTTGAGTTGTCGGGAGATCACCTTGATCTCCCGCGTCCTCTCTGCCTGCAGACGAGCATCGCTTCGCGCGGCGTTCCATGCATTCTCTCGCTGTAGTTTCCGGTAGCTCGCGAGCCTCCGCTCATCGATATCGCCACGCCCGAGTGCGCTCAGGACTGCGCATCCCGGCTCGGAGTTGTGTGCGCAATCGGAGAACCGGCACTCTGCAATCAGCTCCTCGATCTCGGGGAACGTCTTCTCGATCCCCTCCGCCGCGTTCCACATGCCGACCCCTCGCAGGCCGGGTGTGTCGATCAGTGTCCGGCCGCCGGAGAATGAGATCAACTCTCTGGTGACGGTGGTGTGGCGTCCCTTTCCGTCACCGGTCCGAACGCGACCGGTCTCGAGTCGATCGGCGTCTGTGGTGTCCGCGAGGAGGGCGTTCGCGAGCGTCGACTTACCGGCGCCTGATGGACCGAGTATCGCCACGGTGCCGTCCAGAACTGCATCGAGTACATCCATTCCTTCGTTGGTCTCGGCACTGACGGCCAGCACTGTTGCGCCGGGCGCAATGGCAGTGACCTCGGCGAGAGTGTCGGAGATATAGTGAGCTGCATCCGATTTGGTGAGTGCGACGACAGGGGTTGCACCACTTTCCCAGGCGAGTGCGAGTAGTCGCTCTATGCGCCCGAGATCGACGTCGCCGTCCGAAGCCGTGGCGATGACGACGGTGTCGACATTGGCCGCCAGAATCTGGCCTTCCGATTTTCCGGATGCCGAGGATCGAACGATGCTGCTTGATCGAGGGAGTATCGAAGTGACCGTGTGCATCTCGGGTTCGCGTGAGTCCCGTAACTCGGCCACGGCGACCCAGTCACCCGTACAGAGTGGATCGCTGCCGCTGAGTGCGCGAACTGTGCCTTCGGCGACGGCCACGTCACACCGCCCCCGGTCGACGCGAAGAACGCGCCCGGGTGCGGAGTCCGGTGGGGCCAGGGCAGTGAATGTGTTCGAGAGTGTTGCGTTCCAACCGTATTCGGTCAGGGGCGCGCTGTTTTCCGGCATGGTGAGTGTGTCCTCGAGTACGAAGAAGTGTGAATGTTGACGGTGCTGAAACTGCGGAACACGACAGTCATCAATACTCACTCCTCGAAAATCTCAGGACGCACCATGCGTCGGATCAGAATCGTCTCAGCCGCAGACGCGACTGTGCAACTGAATTAACTCGGGGCGGCCGACTTAACTCGGACGTTCGAACTTCTCTTCCCGGCCGAGCTTGCGCAATCGCATCCACTCGCGCAGTCCGGCCGGATCGCGGCGTGTGATCAGGAAGTACCAGCCGAACCGAACCCATTCCTGCGGAAGCAGTTTCCGCATTCCCGGCTGGGAGAGGATGTATCCACGGTTGCGGTACGTGAAGTAGCGCTTCGTGTCGTTGTCGGGGTACTGCGTGTGCATGCGACCGCCGAGGATCGGCTTGAACTCGTCCGCGCCGTTGGGGTGGACATAAGCAGTTTGCAGGCAGGTACCGAACTTCAGGCCGGAGCGGACGAGGCGACGGTGTACCTCGACCTCGTCGCCGCGGACGAACAGGCGTAGATCCGGAACTCCGACGGCATCGATCGCGTCGGCTGTGAACAGTGCGCCGTTGAAGAGAGACGCGATGCCTGGCAGGAGATCCTCGTCGCCGAGCTCGGAACGCAACCGGCGCCACGACGTGCCGCGCCGCAGTGGGAAAGCAAGGCGGTCGGGGTCGTCGATGTCGCAGACGACGGGGGAGACCTCGGCCAGGTCGTTCCGAATTGCACAGTCGAGCAGTGTTTCCAGGACTTCGGGGCCGTCCGGGCGGCCGTCGTCGTCGGCGAGCCAGACGCGGTCGGCGCCGAGTGAAAGCGCGTAGAGAATGCCAAGAGCAAATCCTCCGGCACCGCCGAGGTTGTGCTGAGAACCGATGTAACTGGTCGGCAGTGGAGCGTTGTCGACGAGCTCTTTCACATCGGCTTCGTCGGCATTGTCGACGACAACCAGATGATCGAGCGGACGCGACTGGGTGCTGAGAACCTTCAAGGATTCAGCCAGCAGTTCACGACGCTTGTGAGTGACGACGACCCCGATGATTTTCTCGGGTGCGCTCACGGGGTGTTCTCCCGTTCCATTTCCTTGATCACGTGGCGCACATGTTCGGCGGCGTCGTCACCTTCGTAGGCGCGCACGACGTCTTCGATGTCGCCTTGCAT
Source organism: Rhodococcus sp. MPR-R1B (assembly GCF_058793255.1). NCBI lineage: Bacteria > Bacillati > Actinomycetota > Actinomycetes > Mycobacteriales > Nocardiaceae > Rhodococcus > Rhodococcus sp. MPR-R1B. Next base: position 77,040 of record NZ_JBXAFO010000007.1, on the reverse strand, counting down.
GCGGATCTGGCCGTGGTCGATCCACATCGCACTGTTGCACAGCTGAGCGAGGAATTCGTTGGAGTGGCTGGCGAATACCAGGATGCCGGAGCGTTCCACCAGCTTCTGCAGCCGGATGCGGGCCTTCTTCATGAATTCCGCGTCGACGGCACCGATGCCCTCGTCGAGAAGCAAGATCTCAGGATCGATACTGGTCACGACGCCCATGGCAACGCGAACGCGCATACCGGTGGAGTAGGTACGCAGCGGCATGGAGAGGTATTCACCGAGTTCGGTGAATTCGGCGATCTCGTCCATCTTCGCGAGCATCTGCTTGCGGGTCTGACCAAGGAACAGGCCGCGGATGATGATGTTCTCGTACCCGGAGATTTCCGGGTCCATGCCGACACCGAGGTCGAAGACGGGTGCGACGCGTCCGCGAATGCTGGCGGATCCCCGGGTCGGTTCGTAGATTCCGGAGAGCAGGCGCAGCAGGGTGGATTTGCCGGCGCCGTTGTGGCCGACGAGCCCGATGCGGTCGCCTTCCTTGAGCGTCATCGTGATGTCGCGGAGCGCTTCGACGACGACGACATCGGAGTCGTTGCGGCCGATGGATCCTCCGGCCTTGCCGAGGAAGGCCTTCTTGAGCGAGCGGGATTTCGCGTCGAAGATCGGGAAGTCGACGCACGCGTTCTGCGTGTGGATGCTGACTGGCTGACTCATGTGTTTCCTCTAGACCCAGTAGGGCACGCGTGCCCGGTACTTGCGGAGTGCCAGAATCGCGACGGCCCAGCCGACGACGGTGAAGGCGATGACGATGTACCAGTGGTATGCCTGCTGGTCGGCCCCGATGAGTGGTGCTCGGATGATCTCGAGGTAGTGGTACAGGGGGTTGAGCTCGGCAAGCCGGACTCGCTCGCTGGCTTGCCCGCCCTGGTCCTTGAGGGCCTGAGTTGTCCACATGATCGGCGTCAGCACGAACAGCAGGAGCGTCATGCTGCCCAGGATGGGGGCGATGTCGCGGTATCGGGTGGAGAAGATGCCGAAGACGATCGAGACCCACAGCGTGTTCGCCACGATCAGCAGGAATGCCGGTATCGCCGCCAGCGCAGTCCAGCTCATGTTCTGCCAGATGCTGAACGCGAACAGCAGAACTATGTAGATCGCGAAGTTGTGCGCGAAGAACAGCACCTGACGCCAAACCAGGCGATATACGTGCACGCTCAACGCCGACGGCAACTGCTTGATCAGGCCCTCGTTGGCGATGAAGACCTCGGAGCCTTCGAGGATGCCTGCACTGATCAGGTTCCACACGATCAGGCCGACCGTGACGTACGGCAGGAACTCCTTGAGCGGAATGTTCAGCAACGCGGAGTACAGAAGACCCATCGCGCCGGCCTGCACGCCGGTGGCGATCGTGATCCAGAACGGACCGATCACCGACCGGCGGTAGCGCTGTTTGATGTCCTGCCAGCCGAGGCTGAGCCACAACTCACGCTGATTCAGACCGTCGCGAAGGTCTTTGAACGCACGACGGAACGTCTGGGAGTCGGACACGGGCGCGGGTGCGTCCGGCGTCTCGGATTCGATTGCGGATGCTGACACGAAGGTCGAGCCTACCGGCCTGGCGTCGGAGCCGGTTTTCCCGCGGACTTCGTGGTGGTCCGGGTTACAGATACTGGCCGGTTCCCGGGCTCTGTTGGTCCGGATGGGCAGGCGAATGCGGAGCCCCGATGCTCATGCCGGGAGGCAGTGCGCCCTGCCGCATTTGTTCGAGCTGGGCGCGCGCTGCCATCTGCTGCGCGAACAGTGCGGTTTGAATTCCGTGGAACAGTCCTTCGAGCCAGCCGACGAGTTGGGCCTGCGCGATTCGCAGTTCGGCGTCGGAGGGAATGGAGTCGTCGGTGAACGGGAGGCTCAGTCGCTCGAGTTCTTCACGGAGTTCGGGTGCCAGGCCTTGTTCCAGTTCTCGGATGGACGAGGTGTGGATGTCCTTGAGGCGCTTGCGGCTGGCGTCGTCGAGCGGCGCGGCGCGCACTTCTTCCAAGAGTTGTTTGATCATCGTGCCGATTCGCATGACCTTGGCCGGCTGCTCGACCATCTCGGCGACGGACTCGGCTTCGGATTCCGCGCCTTCGGTGGTGCCGGATGTGGAGGCCTCTGCCTCGGCCGCCGGCATTGCGACGGGTCGACCGTCGGGTCCGATAACGAGTACCTGCTCTTTGTCGGGGTTCGTCATGCTTCCATCTTGTCGTGTGTGGGCGACAAACGCCGCGTAACCCCCAAAAAGTTAGCTATCGAATAACTGTACTGACGGGTAATTGGGTGACTGCCTTCGACTAAGCGGGCGTCTGCACCTAGAGTGTCGAGCATGGCTTACGACGTTGCCCGCGTACGGGGGTTGATTCCCTCACTCGGTGACGGCTGGATCCACCTCGATCCGCAGGCCGGAATGCAGATCCCGGACGCCGTCTCGCGGACGGTCTCCACCGCGTTCCGTGCCTCTGCATCTTCTTCCTCCGGTCGCCACGTCTCGAACCGTCGTAGTGCTGCCATTCTCGAGAGTGCGCGCACCGCGGTCGCCGATCTGGTCGGCGGAGATCCTGCGGGAGTCGTTCTCGGATCAGACCGAGCGGTGTTGTTGGCTTGGCTCGCCGAGTCGCTCAGTTCGCGGTTGGGCCTCGGAACCGGTCTCGTACTCTCGCGCCTCGACGAAGAGGCGAACGTCGCGCCCTGGCTTCGTGTGGCCAGTCGCTACGGCGCTCAGGTGCGATGGGCAGAGGTCGAAATCGAAACGTGTGAGCTCCCGAGTTGGCAGTTCAACGATCTCATCACCTCGACCACTCGATTGGTGGCCTTGACGGCCGCATCACCGGTCGTCGGTTCGGCTCCGAACGTCCGCGCCGCAGCTGATCGTCTGCACGAATTCGGCGGACTGATGGTGGTCGACGCCGTCGGTGCAGCGCCATATGCGCATGTGGACATGGCTGATCTCGGGGCGGACATCGTTGCCGTCAGCGCGCCGTCGTGGGGCGGTCCGCAGGTGGGCGCACTCGTCTTCCGCGATCCCGGACTGCTCGACCGAATTCCGGCCGTGTCGCTCAACCCGTACGCGCGTGGCGCCGAGCGACTCGAGGTGGGCGGTCATCAGTTCGCGCTGCTGTCCGGTCTCACGTCGTCGATCGATTTCCTGGCGGGCTTGGACGAATCGGCAACGGGAACCAGGCGTGAGCGCCTCGAAACCTCGATCAGCTCGCTGCAGGACTACCAGGACGGTCTGTTCGATCACCTCATGCGTTCTCTCGCAGCCCTGCCCAACGTGATGGTGATCGGCGGCGCACCCACGCGGGTGCCGACGCTCAGTTTCACACTCGAGGGGATGGCGGCAGACAAGGTCGCGGCGCACCTGGCCGACAAGCGCATCGCGACGGTCAGCGGTACGCATGGTGGTTCCAGGCTGCTCGACGCCCTCGGTGTCAACGACGAAGGCGGCGCGGTCACCGTCGGCCTTGCGCCGTACACGACGCGGTACGAGATCAATCAGCTGGTCGCCGAACTCGGCGCCCTGGGCTGATCGATCCCGCTCGGCTCACTTCACGGTGAGGATGACCTTGCCTACGGTTTCCGGCGAATCCAGCAACTGATGGGCTAATGGCGCCTCGGTGATCGGAAGTTCGGTCGACACGATCGGTTGAACTGATCCGTCTGCGATCAACGGCCACAACTTCGCGCGGACGTCGGCGACGATGTCCGCTTTACCGCCGGGGCCGGTGAGCGGACGCCCACGCAGGCCCGTCGACGTGATGTTTCCGCGCTTTCCCATCAGCTTGGCGATGTCGACTTCGCCCTTGCGGCCACCCTGCATTCCGATGATCACGACGTGGCCGTCCATGGCGAGTGCGTCGACGTTGCGCCCGAGGTACGACGCTCCCATGTTGTCCAGAACCACGTCGGCGCCGTGGTTGTCGGTGGCTTCGGCGAGTGATGCTACGAAGTCGCTGTCGCGATAGTTGATGAGAATATCCGCGCCCAATTCGCGGCAGCGGTTCAATTTGTCCTCCGAACCCGCGGTAACTGCGACGCGGGCGCCGAGGGCTTTGCCGACCTGGATGGCGTGGGTGCCGATTCCGCCGCCACCGCCATGGACGAGGAGGACCTGTCCGCGTCGTAGACCTCCGCGCATCACGACGTTGGACCACACCGTGCACGCAACTTCCGGCAGGGACGCTGCGACCCGGAGATCGACGCCCGCGGGAACCGGGAGAAGTTGTGTTGCCGGGACCGCAACCTTCTCGGCGTAGCCGCCGCCGGCCAGCAATGCGCAGACTTCGTCGCCGACGGACCAACCGGTGACGTCTTCGCCGAGTTCGGTGATCACACCCGAGCATTCGAGGCCGAGGATGTCACTCGCGCCGGGCGGCGGCGGGTAGAAGCCTTGACGTTGGAGCAGGTCGGCGCGGTTGACCGCGGTTGCGGCGACCTCGACGAGTACGTGCCCGCGAGGTAGTTCAGGATCGGGATGCTGCGCCCATTTCATGACCTCGGGACCGCCGGGCTGATCGATCGTTATGGCGTACATGGATACGACGCTAGCGAATCTCCCCGCTGACGGGTGTTTTGCCGCTACCGTCGCGGACGTGACTTACTTCGGGAACATGCAGAACGAGATCTATCTGACGGGACTGAGCGGCGCGAAGCCGGCTTTGCCGATGACTGCGGCAGGCTTGGAAGATGCCGCGCGCGAGCAACTCTCACCGGAGGCCTTCGGGTACATCGCTGGTAGCGCGTCGACCGAACGAACCGCGGAGTCGAATCTGCGTGCGTTCGACAAGCATGCGATCGTGCCGCGGATGTTGCGGGGGACTGCGGCGCCGGACGCACGCGATCTGAGCGTCGAGGTGTTGGGGACGCGGTTGGCTGCACCGATCCTGACGGCTCCGGTGGGCGTGCTCGGCTTGGTCCACGACGACGCCGAGGTTGCGGTCGGTTCGGTCACTGCCGAGTTGGGGATCGGATCGATTCTCTCGACGGCGGCATCCTCGACCATCGAAGACGTAGCGGCGGCCTCCGGCGAGAACTGGTGGTACCAGCTGTACTGGCCGGCCGACGACGAACTTGCGGAGTCGTTTGTCCGCCGAGCGGAGACGGCGGGCGCGAAGGCTATCGTCCTGACTGCCGACACTCCCGGTATGGGTTGGCGTCCAAGGGATCTCGAACTCGGTCACCTTCCGTTCCTGCAGGCGAAGGGTATTGCCAACTACCTGTCGGATCCGGTGTTCCGCGCCAAACTGGCGACGCCGCCCGAGGAGAGCGCAGAAGCGCTGCAGATCGCGGTTCTCACGTGGGTGTCGTTGTTCGGCAATCATGCGGTGCGGATTGCCGATATCGCGAAACTTCGCCAGTGGACGACACTTCCGATCGCAGTGAAGGGAATTGTCCATCCCGACGACGCACGTGAGGCCGTCGCGGCCGGCGCCAACGGCATCGTCGTGAGCAACCATGGTGGGCGTCAGGTTGACGGGTCGATTTCGGCACTCGATGCTCTCGGTCCCGTCGCTGATGCGGTGGGGCATGAGGTGGACATCCTGATGGACTCCGGAATTCGTTGTGGCGCAGACGTAATCAAGGCGTTGGCCTTGGGTGCCGACGCAGTGCTGTACGGGCGGCCGTGGGTGTACGGGTTGGGATTGGCCGGAGCGGACGGAGTGCGTCATGCGCTCCGGAGTCTCCTTGCCGACCTGGATCTCACTATGGGACTGGCGGGGCTGGCATCGGTCGCCGAAATCGACCGTTCGATCCTGATGTCCAATTCGTGACTTTAGGGTGAGTCTTACTGTGACGGGCGGACACAGGTCTAAACTTGGAACCTGTGACAGCTGAAGCGACAACCGAGGAGACATCGCAGGCGGCGCACGGTGAGACACCGTGGCTGACGCCATGCGAGATGCGTGCATGGCGCGGCTACATGGACGGTAATCAGCGCCTCATGGAGGTTCTCAACCGCGAACTGCAGGATTCACACGACCTGTCGTTGGCCGATTACCGCATTTTGGTCATGCTCTCGGAGTCAGCTGACGGGTCGTTGCGGATGAGTGACCTGGCAGACGGCGTGCTGTCTTCGCGGAGTCGCCTCACGCACCAGATCAGGCGGATGGAATCTCAGGGCATCGTCGTGCGAGACACCTGCGTCGAAGATGGTCGCGGCGTGCTCGCGCGGATCACGGAAGAGGGTAGGCGTCGCCTCGCCGAGGCGGCACCTACTCACGTGGCCGGAGTGCGGAACAATCTGGTCGATCTGCTGACTCCCCAGGAACTGGACGTGCTGGCAGACGTCTTCGAGAAGGTCGACAAAGCCATCGGCGAGCGCTGAGGCCGGAGCCGTTTTCGCGGTCCGTGGTTACACCCGATAGGATCGCCCACGGAAGCGTGGCAGAGCGGCCGAATGCACTCGCCTTGAAAGCGAGCGTGGCGTTAAACCCACCGGGGGTTCAAATCCCTCCGCTTCCGCCAAATGTTCGTTGTTCAAACCCAGCCCGCGCGAAAGCGTGGGCTGGGTTTTTTCGTGCCCTACGAAGCGCAGGAGCGTCGAGGAGTCGGATGTGTAGCAATCTTTGCCGCCCTGGGGTCGCCGGGTGAAGCAATGGCTTCGCCACTTCGGTGCTACGTCCGATGTTGCGGCAATCTGCCGGTTCTCGTTGTGCTGTGGTGAACGATCAGCCATTGCGGCGCTCGGCGACGAGAGTTCCAGGTGATCGCATCGTGCGGCTGGTGGTCAATTCGATTCCCTCCTTGGCTAGATGGGCTCGTGGTTTACGCGGCCTCCTTGCGCTTGGTGTCCGAATGAGCTGCGCGCCACCAATTAACTGTTGACCGTTCAATAAGTTTGCGTGGCCATATCGCCAGAGACCGCGTTGCATGCAATCTGCTGAAATGCTCCGGATCGTGCCTTGTTTGCACGTTTGCTCGACTGTCACCACTGGGCGGATGGTCCAAGTTTGGTGACCAGTCCGGGCCCCAAACCCACTGTCAGTCCACGTCAACAAGCTGCGAACCAGCTTGCCGAAGCGCACGGGGACGTGCCTGCCGGTTTCACCGGCAATGTGCCGATCCCGCCAGATCCGAACGAGCCCGACGAACCGATCGTTCCCGCAAAAAGTATGGGACACCGCGTGGGGTGTCGGGGAAAGTGCCGTCGACACAACAGTCGATAGCGTCGGAACGCTCGGAGACGCGTGGCGAAACTTCCTCGTAGTCCCCCGTGCACGATGCCGCCGTCGATCCGTTCGGCTTCAATCGCGGCCAACGAGCACAGCCTTCACCCGAGCATTCTCCGGCTGAGATCGCTGCCGCAGCAGCAAATATCGTCTCCCTCATTCCGATCGTAGGCACAGGAGGCAGAGTCGGCGGAGCTGCCGTGCAAGAAGCGGTGGAGGCTGTTCTGCGGCGCGGCGGAACCGCCGCAGACGCCGAAGCCGCAGGTCGCAGGGCAGCCGCCACCGCCGGTGAGGCCGGGAATAGAGCCCCTAGCGATCCGACTATTCCCGTCGGAGACAGACCGGCCTCGACGCCTGTGGGTGGGCGCGGAGATCGCGAAATAAATGTAAAGCCCGGAACCAATCGTCCTGGAATAGTCAACGGTCGTGAATATACGGGGCATGCGTTCGACCGAATGCAAGAGCGCGGCATACTTCCATCCCTGGTTGAACAGGCCATTCGTGAAGGGTTGGCGACCCCGAGCAGAGGAAACACGACCGTGATCTATGATTCGATAAACAACCTATCAGTTATCATCAATGAAACGGGCAGAGTTGTGACCACCTCATTTGGCAATTTATCGGGAAAGTGAAAAACATGACGGATCAATCAATTTACCGCCTGGAAGCTGAGCAGGTTAATCGTGATTATTGTGACGGAAAAATATCCTTGCATGCGCTAGTTGAAATATTCGAGAGGTACGTCAGAGAACGCGAATCGGAGCGTGCATCAGATTCCGAAACCCTGAGGGGGGCCTGGGGTCAAATTGAAATAATGAATGCAATTAACCAGGATGATCCTTCGAATTCGAGCAAAAATGAGTCGGAGGTGCGAGAAGTTATTCAAGAATTCTTGGACTTGCTTCCGTAGTCTCTTTTCTCGGTCCATGGGCGACTAATCAAGGCAGGCTTTGACTCACTTGCGCGACCAGTGTCATGTCAAGTGACACTGGCCAGCAGTTGCTTATTGTGATGCGGGAGCAGATTAGGATTCGCAGGCTGACGGTTCAGACGTCTTCGCCTTCGAGGGCGGCCATCCATTTGCCCTGATCACCGATCACGACTACCTCGCCTACCGCATCCCAGTGGAACACGACCACATCCTGATGATTCCAGGTAAAACCGACTACCTGTACAGCAGCGCAGGCGTCCGTATGCCTGCCTGGCGTGTCACCTTGTCTTCGGAACAGAAGAAGTTACTTTCAGTATTCGAAAGCGCTCGTGACGTCGTCTCAGACGAACTGGACGTAATGGAGCAGAGCGACCGGCACGGCAACGCCGCCTAAGTCTGCAGCTCATTCCACTTTTCGAGCATCCGTCTCGTCTGGACAGTTAAGTTTGAATGCCATCCACTTGCCTCGGTCAAAATGATTTTCATTTTCAATAACAGAGGTGCGCCGAGTCCACCTCATTCGTTCGCCTCAGGGGTCGGTTGTGGATGCGTTATTACGCAGCGGTACAGGGAATTCCCGCACGCATCGGTGCCCGTTTGCAGTCCTCACAAAAGTCGTCCGGGATAACGTCGCCTGTTCAACACTCGGCGACAAACGTGGCCACGGGAAACGAAAAATACTCCGCCCCGCCACAGGAAGAGCGAAGCATCAATTCGACGGCGGAGGGTATTACCAGTTCTGAATGAAGAAGAACTGCTGTGAACCCCTCGCCGGGTTGAGTACGCCGAGAGAAATTTCTCCACCACGGGAGGCTGCTTCGTTGGCGAACTGGTCGAGACGTCCCCAGACGACGTTGGGGCCGCTCTCGAAGCGCGATCCTGGTGCGAGGCGCACGCCGATCTGGGTGGAGTTAGTGATGCTTTCGATCGCAGCGCCCGCATTGAGCTGGCCGAACAATGCCGTCTCACCCTGGTTCAGCTGCACGCCGATGCGCCCGTTGTCGGCGATCGGAGTAACAGCTGATGCTGCGCCCGCGCCGCTGAGTGCGATGGCTGCGATACCGGCAGGTATCAATGCGGCCACGGTAATCATCTTGCGTAGGTGCGTCATTCGGCTTCTCCCTCGTCGGTGGCCCACTCGAGTTGCGCCTCCACAGGCCACTTTGTCTGATTCTTCCGGTAACAGTCAACGCCATGTCGCAAACAATGAGCAATCCATTGGGTTGGTTTGAGATGCAGCTCACTACTGGAAATCCGTTGAAGAATAAACTGTTTCAGTGAAACTGCTGGTCAAGATCGTGAGTGCTAGAGAAGCGCGCGGGCTATCGTTACGTTTCCGTTACTGCTCGGTCTGGCTGCGAGAAGGACACGCACTCGGTCACCCAGAAACGCTGCGGCACAGGAATTGTCAGAGCAAGAACCCGCGCAGAGGGTCCTCCGCAGTTGAGCGCCACTGTCAAGCGGTCTTTCCTTCTTCGAGGGCGCGCTGCTTCGGCAGTGGGCTCTCGACTGTCAGAACCGCACGGTGAATACCACGTGGCGACGCTCTCGGGCCGCGCGCTGGAAAAAGTCCGCCACTTCCTGAAGCCAGCCCCAGGCGTACCCGCGCTCGTCGGAGCCGTACTCCGGGTTGCGGTCGTCGAGCGGCATCGCGTCGTAGCGCACGCCGAACTCGGATTCGGTGATTTCCGCCAGGTACGAGGAGACTTCGGCGACCCGATCGGGTGCCAGGTAGGTGACGAGTTGGTCGTCGGTGTCGGTGTTGAGGTCTTCGTCCCCCAGGATCACGCCGTAGGCCGGCCAGTTCTCGGACACGCGCTCGTACCCCGTGCTGGAGAGGGCGCACAGGATCGGATCCCACGCCTTGTCCGTGTCGCACGAGAACTCGGATCGGCCCGTCTCCTCGATGTCCTCGACCACAGCGCCGAGTTTGTCGTCGTCGCCGCGCGCGTCCAGAAGTTCCGCTGCCACGCTGTCTGACAGCGCGAAATGCACCCCAAGTTCCATGGCGTGATGCTAACGGCCGACCTGCCGCCGTCCCGCCGTCACTACAAGACGAATCGACTTAGGTAACGATCCTGCTCTGCCTCCGACCGAAGTTACCCATGGTGGGCCTGCTGTCATACATACTTCATCGGTGATTCCGACAAAACGGACCGGCCTTTCTGTTGTATCGCTGGTGATCCTCGTCGTCGCGGGGTTGCTGGTCGCAGCCCCTGCCAGCAGCGCCGCGCCGCCGCCTGACTGGAAATACACAATGGTGGCGTTCAGCAATGCCAGCGACCGCGACATGGATGTCTACGAGTCGGCCGACGGCACCGGCTTTCAGCTCGTCCAGCAGTCGGCGTACAGGCCGCCATCTGGGCTCGTGCGTGATCCGAGCATCTTCCGGAACACGGACGGGGTGTACTACCTCACCTACACGACGGGTGGTGGGGCGAACATCGGGTTCGCACGCAGCAGCGACCGCATCAACTGGACGCCGCTGGGGAACTATCCGGTTCCGTTTTGCTGCGCCTTGATGCCTGGCACGGGAGATGGCACCGGTTCTGCGAGCCCCCCGGGCTTCTCGGGTTCGGCCGGATTCAGCGACGGACCGTCGCTGTCACCATTCGTCACCAAGGCCTGGGCGCCTGAATGGTTTGTGGACGGCGATCGCGTCAACGTCATCCTGTCGATGTCGACCGGTGGAGGATTTGTGCCGTATCTGATGACGGCGTTGGAACCGTCGCTCCGGTTGTGGAGCCCGCCTGTTCCGCTCGCCGGGATCGGTGCGGACCACATCGACACCACCGTGGTCAAAGTCGGATCGACCCATCATGCGTTCACCAAGAACGAGACGAAGAAGGTCGTCGAGCATGCGGTCGCTCCTTCGGTGACGGGACCTTATTCGTTTGTCCCGCCAGGGAATTGGGGTTCGCTTGTCGAAGGTCCGGCCGTGGTTCAGTTGCCGAGCGGCGACTGGCGGATCTATCTTGACGCCTATACCGAAGGTAAGTATCTCTACTCCGACAGCACGGACGGGCTGAACACCTGGTCTCCTGTGCAAGAGGTTCCTGGGGTGTCCGGGACTGCACGGCATCTCGGCATCATGAGAGAACCGGCATAACTTTCGACCCCGAGTTGGTAAGGCTCTGATCAAGGACTCCGGTCTTGGTCAGAGCCTTTTCTCGTACTTGCGTACTACTTGTGTGCGTCGCCTGCGCTAATCAGTGATTGACAAGCTAACGATGCGATGCCAGTGGGTCCGACGAGTTCGCGCCGACCACGAAGTGAGTATCTCCGCGTGAGCTGTGCAGAGTTGCGCTCCCAGGCCCCGCTCGGGCGCCGTACTTCACGATTGATTGCCAAGTAATGCCTGTTGGTTTCATATTCAAGTACGCGCACTGGCTTGATGCCCGCACTTTCGGTCTCCAACTGCTCTGAGGCCCGCGAAATGCGGATTCAATTCGATTTGCCGCACTGTTTCTGAGGGATCTTCTCGTCCGTAAACGGTGACCTTGCTCATAGTAGGACCTAGGTCCTTTTCGCTGCTGATAAGCCTGTCGATATATATCTGTTACCGAAAGTTCACCCTAAATCCAAGATGGGGGAGATGGCGCGCTGGCGGGCAAACAGGACGATTGGTACCGTCCGGTAACTAATTCAGTTAGTTGTCGGCTACCGCTCTGGTTGCTGTGTCACGTGGAGGAGCAGTTCATGTCGATCGAATCGCAAAACGGCGTATCCCACCGTCGATCGAGGGCCGCGGTAGGGCTCGCGGCGTGTGCGGTTGCCGCGCTGTCGTCGGGTGTGGTCTTCGCAGGGAGCGCATCGGCAACGCCGACGGCGTTGGCGGACAAATTCGCGAGCACGGTCACCGATGACGGTTGGTCGTTGGATCTTGCCGCCACGAAACTGTCGGCGAATCCGGTGCCGAATCTGGCGACGACGGCGTTCACTCGTGAGGGGTTCGTGTCGGCGAAGGTGACCGGCACGATCGGTGGTGCGGGCGATTCGGCGGTGAAGACCGGTTATGTCGAGCAGGGATTGCAGATCGGCTGCCAGATCGATGTTTCCTCCGGACTTGGCTTGGGGCTTGGCTTTTCGCTCGGCCCGTCTGTCGGTGTGAGTATTTCGGGTGTCCCGTCGGCGAACGTGGGTGTGAATGCGTCGGTGAATCCGAGTATTCAGTCGACGATTGCGCCGGGCACGATCACGACGATTCCGTTGGGGAAGAAGGATCTCGAGTCGTCGAAGGCGTCGATCACGGCAGAGAACGTGCACGTGAAGGTTGATGCGTGCATGGGGCCGGTGACGATCCGCTCGTATGCACAACTCTCGGTGTCGACGGCGACGTCGGACAACACGTTGTTCGTGTACTCCGATCCCACCTGGCTCTAACCCACGCAGCCGTCGTCAGCGCTGCTGGCGACTATTCCCGATCCGCCCCGTCCAGGGGTGGTTACTCATCACGCCCACAAAGGAGAAATCATGAAGATTCGTACCTTGGCCACTGCCGGAACTCTCACCGCAGGTATCGCCCTGATCGGTGTTCTCGGCGCCGGCGTGGCATCTGCCGCAACTCCGATCGTCGAACCGGAACATGGCCGGATCGGTCTGTCGCTCTCGAATGCGGAAACCGCGGCATTGGCGGCGAGCCCGATTCCTGATGCGATTGCGAACATCGTTCCAGGTTCGCTGAGGGGGGTCTGGTTGGCGCCTGGTTCCGCGATAACTGTTACCGATGGCAAGGTCGACGCCCTCGAAGGAGCTGTGCTCGGTGAAGCAGCCGCGCGTGGTGGGCATGCCAATGTCTTTGTCTCCGACCCGAATCACCCCGCCAGTGAGGGGCACATAGTGCTGACGGAGCAGTACTGGAACTGATACCAGGCCGAACGTCGGCGACCCGTTGTCCCCGCTCTCCCTTCCTATTTGGAGTTCCAGCCATGACCGTCAACAACGCCGAACGCCGCAGTGTCCAGTCGGAATCCACTGCCGTCGATAGTAAAGACGTTGCAGACGTTGCAGACGTTGATGACTGGGATCCGGACAGCGAACTCAGTCCACTTTCCAAGGCTGTGATCGCCACCGCAGTCGGACTGGGGTTGCTGATCGCGGCATTCGCGGTGATCGGGAAGCTCGCCGGCTGGGCGAACGACTACGGGACGATCCTGGTTTACCTGGCATTCTTCTTGTGGATGTCGATCTCCGGACGGTTGTTCTGTTGGGGCGCAGACAAACTCATCGCGCTACTCCGAACGAAGAAGAGTGACAATCGTGGTGCGCACCGGTGAAGTCCGGTAGACGACTTCGCCGGACTCTCGCGGGAGTGCTTGCCGCCGGGGCGCTGTTGACCGGAGCGGCCGGAGTGATCGGTGCGGGAATCGCACTCTCCGCCGCTCCGGCGAACGCGACGCCGGAAGAAGACTGCGCGGCGGTGCGGGCACGTGATCATCAGATCTACCTGAATCTCATTGCGTCGCTGCCACCTGGCGCGCCCATCCCGCCAGAGATCATCAACCCGTGCCTGAGCGCGCCGTCCACGACGTCGACAGCTGCGCCGACGACCACGGTCGGGCTCCCCGGTGTGCAGGCTCCAGGCGGTGGCCCGAATGTCGGGGCCAATGCTCCGACGAACTTTCCCACCTACAACGGCACCCCCATCGTCCCGGTTCCGACGATCGAGGTTCCGCCCATTGCTTCCGAGGCCCCGGCCTCGGAAACTGGTGTCGGTGCATTCCCCAATGCATCGGCATCAGCGGTTCCCTCACCCACACCCACCCCGGGTGAGGGAACCACCACCGATCGTGGTCCCGGACCGATCCCCGCGGATTCGGATTCGAATATCGCACCGGCCCAAACGGTTCCGGACCCGGCAGCAGATGTCTCTACAACCGGGGAGGACTCGGGCCGTGACCGGTATCTCGAACTCACCCTGATCGGCGCTGCGGCGTTCACCGCTGCGGGTATCGGAGTGCGCGGGCGGCCGGGACCTTTCAGCCCCCGCACGCCCGAATCAGTACTCTCCCAGGCGGTCGGGACTGTCGCGTCACCGTTGACGGTGTACGCACCTGGCGGGCAGTCCTCGTTGCGGGTGTTCGATCCGATCACCGGCGGAAGTCGGTTCTTCTTCCTGATCCACGACGAAACGTCGTCGCACGAATCCGTGATTCCGGTGACGGTGCCGCCCGGCGGTCACATGAGTGTCAACCCCGATGGCACGGTCACCGTCTTCGAGGCCGACGGAAACTCGGTCTCGACAATCGATGCCCCGTGGGCCTACGACGCCAACGGCACACCCATTCCGACGCATTACGAGATCCGGGACGGGCAACTCGTTCAGGTCGTCGACACCGCCGGTATCGAGAACCTGCTCTACCCGATCCTCGCCGACCCGGAGCTGACACCGGAAGAACGTGCTGCGCTCGAAGCGCAGGCGAACTTCATCGGCCCGATGACCCCGGAGGGCGAACAAGCACGCAGGGACGCACAAAACGTCCTCGCCGCCAACCCCCCGGAGCCGGAAGATTCAGGCCTCGAGCAGCTCATGCTCGGTGACCCTAACTCCGAGGTCTCCGAACCACCGATCACCGAAACAGGAACCGGAAACCCTGTCGGCGACGCAATACTCGCCAATCAAACCCAGGAGCCGATCACTTCGAACATCGGCGGGCAGGACTACACCACAGAACCTGCGGACCCGGCAGATTCAGACCTCGGCCATCTCATGTCCGGTGACCCTAACTCCGAGGTCTCCGAACCACCGATCACTGAAACAGGAACCGGAAACCCTGTCGGCGACGCAATACTCGCCAATCAAACCCAGGAGCCGATCACTTCGAACATCGG
>NZ_JBXAFO010000007.1:0-61986 GCF_058793255.1 Rhodococcus sp. MPR-R1B | reverse complement strand
GCGGGCAGGACTACACCACCGAACCTGTCGTCACTGACACCTCCTTCACGGACGAAAACGGAACCAGCTGGTCTGGCACAGCCTCGAAAGTGCCGAACGTGTGGAGCTGGACGTACACCGACGCCCAGGGAGAAGAGCACGACCTGCAGGTCACCTACGACGAGCAGGGTCGCCCGCATCGGGTTTTCGACAACTACACCTCCACTCTGTACCTGTACGACTGGAGCACCGGCGAACCCGTTCTGATCGGCGACCCGCATTATCTGGACCCGGGCGTTGCTTTCGATCAGCCTTACACCGGCGAGATCATGAGCTTCGTTCTCCCACCATTGCGTGGGGGGCGTCTGATTGCTGGCGCAGTCCGGGCCGAAGACCTGATCGTCTCGAACCGGACAACACCGACCCGGCCCCCGACCAGCGCACCGTCTGTTCCGGCGCAGAGTGTTCCCCGGCCGGGTGGAGTGCCACCGCGCGGCATACCCGTCATCGACGGCACCGTTGCACCTGCCGAGCATGACCAACCCTCTGTTCCGTCCGTGAATGAACCTGCACGCCCGGATCCCACGATTCCGGAACCCTCGCAACCCACTTTTCCCGGCGATCCCGATCGTGGCGAGCGGGAACCATCCACGCCGGGGGAGATTGGTGATCCAGGGCCGAACCTGACACCAGGGATTTCTACCCCGAATGTTCCCTCGCCAGGTCACGTCGAGGAACCGAGTGTGCCGACTCTGCCCGATGTCGGTCAGGTGCCGGTGAATCCGGATGCTCCCGGCGCTCCACAGCAACCCGGCCCACCGGAATTCGACCCCTTCGCCACCGATCCGAGCACCATTCCCAGCCCTGGCGCCATCGAGGACCCGACCGAGCGGCCGTCGACCAGCGTAGTTACACCGCCACAAAACGAGCACGAGCCAATCCAGCCGGGGGCCACGTTTGTTGGTCCGCCCGGAAGTGAAGGCGATCGGACGCCAGGCACCAGCCCAACTGTGGAGCAACCTCTCGACAGTACGTGGCCTTTGGGCACCGACTTCCCGTCTGGCGATACAAGTGACAGTCCGGGACCGACCGAACATGTTGACATGCCAGACTTTCCATGGCCACCTGCAAATACTTGGGGTCAAGTATATCCAGCTATTCTTGACCCCAGGACGTTCGAGACGATCCGACCGTTCCCATACGGAATGCCCAGCGTCCCACCAGCGGACCGAGTAACCTGGTCCTCGAGTGCACGTCAAATATTCTTGGCCGAATGGGAGGAAAGAGGTTTTCCTGTTCCGGAGCCGGCCGCCCCCGGAGCGGACCCCTGGGCAGGATGGGAGGTGCACCACATACTTCCCCGGAAGTACGGAGGCACGAATGACTTCTGGAATCTAGTTCCCCTGCCCAATTCTATACATGCACTCTTCACTCGATGGTGGGAATTTTATGCCGATATCTATAACTGATGCGCTGGAGTCCTATCCCGACATCCAGCGGGTCCTAGTCCCGACGCATCCAGGCCGATCATTCGACGTCTACAACACATACGACCCGCCGGCAGAGGCTGAAGAGGTGTCTCAGTATTGGAACCTAGATACCCTGCCGAGAGATCTCTTCGATTTATGGAGAAGCGCGAGAGAATGCAGACTTCACCACGATAGGGGCTTAGGAAAGGACGGAATAACACTCCTTTCTCCGCCCAAAGCTCGAGAAGTTACGGAACGCGAGCTGGAATTCTGGGATGACGAGGATGGGCGCTTCTTGAAGAGTGACATAATAATCGGCACAATGGTGGTCGAGCCAGATTTCATTGTATTCGACACAAGAAAAAACGACTTCAATGTTCTGTTAGCTTCAACTCTCGACGGACGTGAGGACTGGCCTATCGTGGGGCGGAACATTTCCGACTTCTTGCTGCGTTATCGTGATTTACCTGGAGAAAGCCACTGGCAGCGCTCGATCGTTTGATACACCGGAGAGCGAAGTTGGCTTCCATCCTCGAGGGAATCGATGGCTTGGCCATGGCGACCCCGAGGAAGGGGCGCGGTTCCGCATGGGAGCGGGTGTTGAAGGCTGCGGCGAGCAACCTTGGCCCAGAGTGGGTTGTGGCACGCTCTGGCACCCAGGCGGAGTTGATCCATCTACCAGTGCGATGGTGGTTCAATTCCATTGGGTTGGATCCCAAACCGAATCGGGAAGAGCTGACCTTCAGTCATGCGCCCCTGATGAGAGAATTCACGCCGGGCACTATCACCTTTCGACAGAGTTCATATCAACCTGGTCCCACAGATTCTGCACCACCGAATATTCAGATGGACATCTTCGATACCCGCGGTGCTGCGGAGATCGTGCGCTGGTGGGCGCTTGGTCCGTCCACCAAGTTCTTTGCTGCACCGCCGCTTCCTGACTTGGTCGCTGCAGCCGAGCAGGCTTATGCCGACCGCGAGGAAAAGCCACGCCGGGATTGGATGATTTCGGCTGGACTGCGGGTGATAGCTGACACCGGTTCGCCAATCGAGGTCATCGACAGCGTCCTCTGGGAGTTGGCTCGCCGTGACGTCGGTGGCCACGTCCAAAGTTTCTGGCGAGAATTTCGCGCGGTCGCGGAAAACAGAGACCGACTAGCGACATTGCAGTGGCTGGACGAAGAACGACGTCGTTCTGTAGAGGATGCATACGGGCTTCGGGATTCTGCGTTTGCCGATGTGATTTTCCGTACTGAGGACTCGTAGCCGAGGGAAGTAGGCGTGAGGGAGTGGAATCGGATGGATCGCGCGCCGCGTCGGAGAACCGCTGGCGGTGCGCACAGTCGCTCCTTTTCGTCTACCAAATAATACGAATGGTCCTTTATGGCAAGCATGCACATGAGCGATGACAAGCCTAAGTCGCCGAAATCGGTCACTGAGGTCCTGGAGTCCCTGGGAATGGACCGGGATCAGTTGCGGGAGATGGCGATAGATGCGATCGCAGACCTGACTCCGAAAAAGGGGAGAGGCGCTGCGTGGGAGAAGGTGTTGGGAGCGGCGGTTAAGAAGCTCGGGCCGAACTGGACGATCATCGGGAGCGGGTTGCGAGCCAAGCTGCTGCACACTCCGGTGCGATGGTTTTTCGACACCGTCGGGATCGATCCGATTCCCAACCGTGAGAAACTGACGATTACTCACCTACCACTCATCGAACCCCTCGATCCCGGAACACTCACTGAGTGGCAGGACCACTACGACAGCAGGCATAGCGGACACGACTACCGTGGCCGCCAGATTGATATCTTTGATACCGTCTCCGCTGCCGAGCTAGTGATCTGGTGGGCTGAGGGGCCAGCATCCGAGCTGTTCGACGCACGATCGGTGGAGGCACTCACCCCACTCCGTGAGAAGCAGTACCTTGAGCGCAATCAGTCGGGTCCAGCACGCTGGACAATCTTGGCGGGGCTGCGTGTGATCACTGACACCGGTTCACCGCTCGAGGTTATCGACAACGCGATTGAATACTTCCGCGGCCGGGCTGCCGACCCGGCAGGTCCACTTGTCATGTTCTGGGAACAGTTTCGTGAGGTCGCTGCTGCCGGTGATCGAGAGAGGACACTGCGGTGGCTCGACGAGCATCGACGTGCCACGGTACGTGAGCACTGCGCGCTACCGGCGGTGTTCGCCGACGTTCTCGAAGACCTGGGCAACGGCTAGCCATGTGAGTACAAGAATCTCGAATTTACTTCGACCACAACACTTCAAGAGGAGAAATCAATGGACCACTGGGTCGTCGTCCCGGAACAGCCAGGGTTTGTCGGGGATCGCACAGTTGTCGATACCGCAACCTCGCCGCCGACCGTGGAGAGGGCGCACTTCGTGTTGACCCGGCAACCTACCGACGGACTGATCGGTGCCGGCCCGCTGGTGTTGGTGGACCGTGAGACCGCGGAAGCGTTCGAGGACAACGTCTTCGGTGAAGTGTCCCTTCATCCGGCGGACCTCGATACGGACCCGGCGTCGGGGTTGTTGCGGGTTCCCGACTTCGTGTGGTGTCAGGTGCATGGGCAAGCGGGGATGCTCGATATCGGCCTCACCGAGGACGGCCGCCTGGTGATGTCGGGGCAAGCGTTGTTGGTGTTCCACTCTTTCGGTGGCGGCATCGACAACGCCACCATCTCCGAATGGCTCGGCTGAACCAACTTGCCCTACATATGCTTTGCCGTGGTGAAACTATGTGATGGCATGCCTTGAGCGCAGCGCGCTCCCCCAAGCCGCCGTGATCGAGGAACTACCCACTGACACGTTGATCCGGTTGGGAGACAAGCCTATGCACGTCCATGCCGCCGACATCGTGGCAGTGCGCGCAGTGTCGGGCTATGGAGATCAGGTCGGATTGGAAAGGACGGGGCGATGAGCATGTTCGGGCGGCGGCCGACGGTAGCCGGATATTGGGGCACGCGGGTGCAGTCGAGTCAGGAGGTGGCGCAGACGATGCGGGCTTTCCTCGATGATCTGGAAGCGGTCGACCCGGGGTTGGCGTTGCCGTGGGTCTCGACTGCCGAGTTCGACAAGGTGCCAGCAGATCTCAGTGTGGACGGGTTGGTGCGAATCTTCGAGTATTCCCGCTCGAAGGAGATGGGGTATTCGGACACCCCGGGACCGGGTTACGACATCGACTTGTCGCCCGAGGACGGGACCGCGCGCCGGGTCGGTGCCTGGGTCGGCGGGCTGGAAACCAGTGCTCCCAACAGTGTCCGGGTGTCGTTGCCGACGGAGAAGCAGCTCACCGACAGTACCCGGCGGTTGCTCGACCCGGATATCGGAGACGTGATCGTGAGAGTGATCGTCAAGCATTGGGATCCGGATCGGGCTCGGTGGAGCATCGGCGACTACCGGCACCTTCAGAATCGGTCGAAAGGTGAGGTGGAGGTGGGATGGGAAACATACTTCCATTCAGGAGTTACGTTCGATCGCAGCAAACTCCCCCAATCTGCGGTGGTGGAGGAACTGCCCATTGGCACGTTGGTTCGGTTGGGGGACAAGCCAATGGAGGTCGCTGCCGCCGACATCGTGGCGGTGCGGGCGGCGTTGGGTTACCCGGTGTAGGCCCCGCAACGGGTCTGGAATTCACCATTGCATCAGACGGCGAGAAATGTGTTAACCGGATGGCCTGCTTCGCCTTTCGATAGTATTGCCAGATGGCATCCCGAATCGACTTGCTCGCGTGGCTCCTCGATTCGGATCCAGCGATTCGGTGGCAGGTGGAGCGCGACCTGGTGAACGAAGCGCCCACTGTGTGGGCGGCGACGCGCGCGTCGATCGCCACCGAAGGATTTGGTGCACGCCTGCTTTCATTGCAGGACCGAGACGGCCAATGGGCGGGTGGGGCGTTCTTCCCGGCTGAATTCGACTTTGCGGGACCCGAAGCAGCAGAACAAAGTTCGCAACCCTGGACGGCAACAACCTGGACGCTCAACTCATTGCGGGAGTGGGGCCTCGACGCCAGTGTTCTGCGGGAGCGTCGTACCGCAGAACTGCTCGCGGAGAACTGTCGCTGGGAGTACGAGGGCCGGCCGTACTGGGACGGTGAGGTCGATTGCTGCATCAACGCCTGGACGGTGGCAAACGGTGTGTGGCTCGACATGCGCGTTGATGAACTGGCTGATTGGTTTGTGCGGCATCAACTTCCGGATGGTGGTTGGAACTGCGAGTGGATCGAAGGTTCGACCCGATCGTCGTTCCATTCGACCCTCAATTCACTCAAAGGGCTTCTCGCGTACGAGATCGCGACCGGGGGAACAATTGAGACGCGCGCGGCTCGACGATCCGGTGAGGAATTCTTGCTGCAGCGCGGTCTGTTCCGGAGACTCTCGACCGGGGAACCGGTGGGGGACTGGATCGGCCGGTTCGCGTACCCGTTCCGGTGGCGTTACAACGTGCTCAACGCAGCCGACTACTTCCGCGAAGCGTCGTTGTCGGATGGAAATGAGCCTGATCCGCGAATGGCGGACGCGATCGAGATGATCCGGGCCGCTCGAGCCTCGGATGGGACGTGGCTCCAGGCCGGTCGCCAACCGGGGCGGGTGTGGTTCGAGGTCGACACAAAGGCGGGGGAGCCGTCGAAGTGGCTGACTTTGTCCGGCATCCGAGTGCTCGCCTGGTGGGATCAATCCTCCCCTCTAGGGTTCTGCATAACAAAAGAGTTACAGCGAAAGTCATTTCACCTTCAAAGGTTATCGAAAGGTGATCTTTGATCTTCCAGTCGAAATATCCAGTACGGATTAAGAACATATTAACGACAGGATTGCCCTCAGTGCGGTGAAGGTTAATCATCTGAACAGGTGAGAAGATGTTCGGTGAAATTACCTACCCGATTGGATAGGCGGGTCACCGACGTTGGTAATCGCATAAGGTGCTCGCGATTGTCTTGGTTAGGGAGCTAAGTCCCGAGCTGGAAACGGCATTTCTGCTCCGAAAGTGGCGCTCACCTGCGGCTACGTTCCCCATTTTGCAGGACTTAAACCACTTTCGGCGAGATTTAGTCTCGCAATTGCAGGTTGTGGAGCGTCCGCAATGTTTAGGCAAAGTCCCAATTTTTCCCAGAACAATGCTCTACTAAACGTGAAAACCGGATGTTCCCCCGATTTTGCTGAGAAGGTGCAACTATGGGGCGTAGCGTAACTGTCGCAGCGAACCGGAACATCGCGAATTGCTGCTCTAACCAATGACTTTGTTCAGGTCCGAATAATGCTCGGAGGTCGTCGATGTCGATGGAAATGGTGTTAGCCGAAGCAGTGATAGACAGTGGGGACACGGCGTGGGTGCTGATCTCCGCGGGTCTGGTTCTCTTCATGGTTCCCGGACTCGCCTTCTTCTACGCCGGTCTGGTGCGTGGTAGCAGTGCGCTCGTCATGTTGCAGCAGAACCTCGTCCCACTCGGACTCGTCTCGATTACCTGGGTCGTGTTCGGATACAGCTTCGCGTTCAGTGGAGACTGGGGTTCCGGCTTCCTCGGTGACCTCAAATTGTTCGGCTTGCAGGACATACACACAGCCGCCGCCCCGGGCTTCCACCTGATCGAAGGTGCAGTCGCGGTACCGACTCTGGCGTTCGTGGTCTATCAGATGATGTTCGCGATCATCACGCCCGCGCTGATCACCGGTGCGACCGCAAACCGGCTCAAGCCCTTGGGCTGGGCCGTTCTGCTCGTGCTGTGGTCGATCATCGTCTACCCCCCGATTGCGCACTGGCTCTTCAATCCCGAAGGCTGGTTGGCGCTCCGCGGAGCTCAGGACTGGGCCGGCGGAATTGTCGTCCACGCATCCGCCGGCGCCGCCGCCCTGGCAATCTTGCTGGTGGTCGGTAAACGTCCGGGATGGCCCAACGCCGAGGCAGTCCCGCACTCGGTGCCTCTGGCGTTGATCGGCGCAGGCATCCTGTGGTTCGGCTGGTTCGGATTCAACGCAGGCGACGGATTGGCCGCCGATGGTGTTGCGGCACAAGCCTTGATGAACACTCACATCGCCGCAGCGGGCGGTATGGTCGTCTGGCTCGTCATCGAAAGGTACACCGAGGGCAAGGCCACGGCGATCGGCGGAATCACCGGCGCGGTAGCCGGTCTCGCGACCGTCACCCCTTGCGCCGGCTTCGTCAGCACCTTCTCCGCGTTGGCGATCGGCGCGCTTGCCGGACTGGTCTGCCACTTCGCGCTCGCGCTCAAGTCGATCTTCAAGTTCGACGACGCGCTCGACGTCATCGCGGTCCACTTCATCGGCGGCATCCTCGGTTCACTCCTTCTCGGTTTGTTCGGCGAAAAAGCCATCAATTCGATCGGCCGCGACGGACTCTTCTTCGGCGGCGGGGCAGGACTACTCGGCGAGCAGGCGCTGGCGTTGATCGTCGTCATCGCTTTCTCGTTCGTGGTGACCTGGCTGATCGCCACGGGCATCGAGAAGACCATCGGTCTCAAGCTGGCCCCGAAAGACCAGGTGGACATCGACCGTCGTCAGCAAGGCATGGACGCATACCGCTACAACGCCGCATTCGTGGACGCGGGTGGTGCGCCGCAGACCAGCGGGTTCGACTCGGGGGTCCTGGTCGAGGGGGCAAAACTTGTTCCGAACCTCGGCGCCCCGAAGCACGAACTCATCACCGCGGTATTGCAGACCATCGAGTCCGAGAAGCTACGGGAGGCGCTGCTGGCCGCCGGAGCGGAGTCGATAGTCGTATCGGAAGCGCATGTCTCCGCGAGTGACTCGGCCTCGCTCAAGTTCCGCGGACAACGCAACGACGTCGTGTTCACCGAGCGGTTGCGTGTCGAGGTGCTGGTCGCCTCGGAACATGCCCAGGCGGTTCTGGACGCGATCAACGAGTACTCGGGCGGCAGGAGGAGCGGTTTCGTCCAGCAAGCGGCCGAACCTCTCACCGAAGCGACGGAACAGGGGAGCTGACATGTATTCGACGACAGGGAGTTACCGCATGATCGACAAGGAGCGTTCAGAATGCATCTGACACCGCGAGAACTCGACAAGCTGACAATCCTCATATTGGCGGATGTCGCACTGAGGCGAAAGGCAAAGGGGCTCAAACTCAATCACCCGGAGTCCGTCGCAGTCATCACTGCAGCCGCCCTGGAGGGAGCTCGGGAGGGCAAGACGCTCGAGGAGGTCATGGCCGACGCATCGCACGCCTTGACGGTCGACGACGTGATGGACGGTGTCGCGGAGATGATTCCGCGTGTGCAGGTCGAGGCGGTGTTCCTCGACGGTAGCCGGCTCGTCACCGTGCACTCTCCGATCCAGTAGCCCGACCGAGATGTCAGGAGCACTCCAAGATGGCAAGCAAATCGACGAAGAAGGATTCCGGCGGCGAGAAGAAAGTACCGGTCGGCGGATACGTGTTGCGGGACGAGCCGATCGAACTCAACGAGGGCCGTCCACGTTTGAAGTTGCGAGTCCGAAACACCGGTGACCGTCCCATCCAGGTGGGTTCGCACTACCACTTCATGGAAGTCAATCGAGCGTTGTCCTTCGATCGTGAACAGTCCTTCGGCTGGCGCCTCGACATTCCCGCGGGCACGGCGGTCAGGTTCGAGCCGGGCGACGAGAAGGAAGTGACGTTGGTGCCGTTCGGCGGCAAGCAACGAGTGCAAGGCTTCAACGGACTTGTCGACGGTTGGGCGCCGACCCACGCCGCCTACCGGCCGAGGCTCCCCGGAGCCGTCCAGCGTGCCGAAGAACTCGGCTTCCTGTCCGAACCTCAAACCGACTGATTCTCGTTCACGGCGGACGAAGGAGAGCAACACCCATGACAAGCATTTCGAGACAAGAGTATTCAGGTCTGTTCGGGGTCACCACGGGTGACCAGATCAGGCTCGGCAACACCGACCTGTACATCGAGGTCGAGGAAGATCTTCGAACGATCGGCGACGAGTCGATCTACGGCGGCGGCAAGACGCTGCGCGACGGCATGGGCCAGGATCCGGAGTCGTGCAGCATCGACGGTGCCCTCGACCTCGTGATCACCAACGTGGTCATCGTCGATGCAACCATCGGCGTCGTCAAGGCAGACGTGGGAATCAAAGACGGCAAGATCGTCGGCTGGGGCAAGGCGGGAAACTCCAGCACGATGGAAGGCGTCACCCCGGGGCTGACCACCGGTCCGGCGACCGACGCGATTTCCGGTGAGCAGATGATCCTCACTGCAGCCGGCATCGATCCGCACGTGCACCTCGTGTCACCACAGCAGGCGTACCACGCGCTCAGTGGGGGAGTGACGACGCTGATCGGTGGCGGCATCGGCCCGACCGACGGAACCAACGGCACCACCATCACTTCCGGTATCTGGAACATGGAGATGATGCTCAAGGCCAACGAGGGTTTGCCGGTCAACGTCTGCATGTTGGGCAAGGGGAACTCGTCCGGGCATCAGTCGCTGGTCGAACAGATCAAGGCCGGTGCGGCCGGTCTGAAGGTCCACGAGGACTGGGGCGCGACACCGGCCACAATTCGTGAGTCTCTTCGGGTGGCAGACGAAATGGACGTTCAGGTCGCCATTCACACGGATACCCTCAATGAGGCCGGATACGTCGAGGACACCATCGCGGCCTTCGAAGGCCGTACCATTCACACCTATCACAGCGAGGGTGCGGGTGGTGGTCACGCACCCGACATTCTGCGGGTGACGGGCGAGGACAACGTACTTCCGGCGTCGACCAATCCGACGTTGCCGTACGGCATCAACACTCAGGCCGAGCTCTTCGACATGATCATGGTCTGTCACAACCTCAATCCCAAAGTGCCCTCGGATGTTTCGTTTGCCGAGTCTCGCGTTCGCGCGGAGACGATCGGTGCCGAGAACGTACTGCAGGACATGGGCGTCATCTCGATGTTCTCGAGTGACTCGCAGGCGATGGGCCGCGTCGGAGAAAACTGGCTTCGCGCGATCCAAACAGCGGACTGCATGAAGCGGTCCCGCGGAAAGCTGCCAGAGGATTCACCGACACACGACAACTTCCGCGTGTTGCGCTACGTCGCGAAGGTCACGATCAATCCAGCGTTGACGTTCGGTCTTTCGCATGTGGTCGGGTCGATCGGTGTCGGGAAGATGGCGGATCTTGTTCTCTGGGAGCCCGCATTCTTCGGCGCGAAGCCGAAGACGATCATCAAGAACGGTCTGATCAGCTGGCACGCCATGGGAGATCCGAATGCGTCGCTCCCGACACCACAACCGGTGATCTACCGGCCGATGTTCGGTGGATTCGGCAAGGCGTTGCCGCAGAGTTCGGTCTCGTTCGTCTCGCGAGCGGCACTCGACGACGGTATCAAGGATCGGCTCGGTCTCGAACGTCAAGTTGTTGCTGTCGAGGGGACCAGAACAGTCACCAAGCGTGATCTGGTTCGCAACTCGGCCACTCCGGAAATCAAGGTGGACCCGGAGACCTTCGCGGTGACTGCGGACGGCGTCCACGCATACGTCGAACCTGCCGAATCCATTCGCTTGAACCAACTTTACTTCTTCAGTTAGGGGTCTCCAGTGTCGGGAACAATCACACACACGCACGGCGCCGATGCGACGCCACACACGCACGGCGAGATGACCGCGCCGAGCGGAAAGCCGACGCGAGTCGACGCGCTGCTCGGGAAGGAGACCGACGAGGAGTGGGCCGGTCGACTCGACAATGCGGTAGTCGACGTCTTGTCGCTCGATCAGTGGGAAGCGCAGAAGAGTCGGTTACGACGCACCACGATCGGTGGCCGTGAATTGGCCGTCTCGCTCGATCGGGGTATTCAGTTGCAGGACGGCGACATTCTGCTGTGGGACGAGCCGGCGAACACCGTGGTCGTGGCCAGGATCAACCTCAAGGACGTTTTGGAGATCGACCTGAGCGCGCTGGTCGACGTCACGCCCGAGAAGATGATTCAGACGTGCCTGGAGTTGGGACATGCCGTGGGTAACCAGCACTGGCCTGCGGTGGTGAAGGGAATGAAGGTCTACGTTCCGTTGACCGTCGACAAGGCGGTCATGGGCTCGGTGATGCGGACACATGCTTTCGAGGGCATCGAGTACACCTTCATCCCGGGCGCCGAGGTCATTCCCTACATCGCTCCACACGAGGCACGCCGTTTGTTCGGTGCGGCCGCGCGTGAGGGCGAGGGGCATACCCATGACCCTCTCGTCTGAGGGATCCGGGCTCAGCATCAACCGCGCGATGCGGATGATGCAGTTTTCCGATTCCATGTTCCCGGTCGGTTCCTTCTCGTTCTCCAACGGTTTGGAATCGGCCGTGGCGCAGGGAATTGTCACGGGTGGTCCGTCGCTGCGGGAGTTTGTGCTCTCGGCCGCCCATCAGGGCGCGACGTGCGACGGTATCGCCGTACTCGCGGCGCACCGGGGTGCGGCAGCCGGTGATTTCTCGGCGATCCTCGCCGCTGATCATGCAGTGATCGAACGCAAACTCAACGAAGAAGCACGCACGATGAGTACCCGCATGGGTAAGAAGTTGGCCGAACTCGGCGGGCGCTTGGCCGGTGAGACCCTGTTCAACAAGTGGTTGGCCGCGATCGCATCGGGGGAGACACCGGGTACCTACCCCGTCGGCCTCGGAATTGCTTTCGCGGAGATGGGTTCTCCGGAAGAGGACGCTTTCACGGTCAATCAGTACGGTGTCGCGATGACGTTGCTCGGCGCTGCCCTTCGTATCGTCCGAGTCGATCACCTCGCGACGCAAGAGATTCTGTTCGAGGTCAATCAGACTGCCGGCCATGAGTACGCCGCAGTGCGTGACTACGGACTCGACGACATGTCCAATTTCGCCCCGATGATCGACATTCTGGCTGCGGTGCACGTCAAGGCGCACGTCCGAATGTTCATGAACTAGAAGGAGAACAATGAAGAAGACAACGCGCATCGGAATCGGCGGACCCGTGGGTTCGGGTAAGACCGCGCTCATCGAGGCGATCACACCGGAGTTCATCAAGCGGGGCACCAGCGTTCTGATCATCACCAACGACGTGGTCACCACCGAAGATGCCAAGCATGTGCGCAAGGCTCTCAAAGGTGTTCTCGTGGAGGAACGTATCGTCGGCGTAGAGACGGGAGCCTGCCCCCACACCGCCGTCCGCGAAGACCCGAGTATGAATCTCGCGGCGGTCGAGGACATGGAGAAGACGTTCCCCGACACCGACGTGGTGTTCATCGAAAGTGGCGGCGACAACCTCACACTGACGTTCAGTCCGGCTCTCGTCGACTTCTTCATCTATGTCATCGATGTGGCCGCAGGCGACAAGATTCCGCGCAAGAACGGTCCGGGAATCTCGCAGTCCGACATCCTGGTCATCAACAAGACCGATCTCGCACCGTACGTCAACGCCGATCTCGGAGTCATGGATCGCGACTCCAAGGGGATGCGCGGCGACAAGCCGTTCGTCTTCACCAATTGCATGACCGGGGAAGGCATCAAGGAAGTGGTGGACCTCATCGTGCACGGAGTCCTCTTCGACGAAGAGGAAGTGGGAGCGAGCGCACCGTGAGCGCAACGTCCGTCCCGGGAGCATCGCGGTCGCTCCCGGGGCCGATCCCGACCATCCCGGAACTCGACCAGTACCAGGACCAGCCGAAGCAGGCCCCGGCCGGCAAGGTCGGGAAGACCGGCGTTCTCGAGATGCGATTTGTCGACCGTGGCGACAAGACGATTCTGCGGGACATGTACCGCAAGACACCGCTGCTGGTTCAGCAGGCGCTGTACTGGGACGAAGCGTTGCCGACCATGCCGTGCGTCTACATGATCTCGACGTCCGGCAGTGTGCTGCAAGGCGATCGACTGTTCCTGACCATCGAGATGGAACCGGGTTCCCTCGCGCACGTGACCACTCAGTCGGCCACCAAGGTTCACCGGATGGATGCCAATCACGCGTCGCAACTCCAGAAAGTGGTGCTCGCGGAGAATTCGTATCTCGAACTGATGCCCGGGGTGACGATCCCACACCGCAACGCGAGGTACTACGCGCGCACCGACATCACGGTGGATCCGACTGCAACGCTGTTGTTCTCGGAGATCGTGATGTCGGGTCGCAAGTACCACGACGGCGGAGAGATGTTCGTCTACGACCTGTACTCCACAATGATCAAGGCGGAGCGTCCGGACGGGAAGAACCTCTTCACCGAGAAATTGGTGATCGAACCGGCACGCTTCCCCGTGCGATACGGCGGAATCATGGGCGACCACGACGTGTTCGGCAATGTCATCCTGCTGACACCGAAGGAGCACGCCGACGCGATTCTCGAAGAGGTAGTTCCGGGCCGTGACGGCAAGGTCGTTTCCGGAGCGAGTCGGCTACCGAACGACGCCGGTCTCATCTTCAAAGTCCTCGGTCCGGAGAGCGAACCCGTCAAGGCGAAGGTTCGTGATTTCTGGGCTCTGGTGCGAAAGGCAGTTCTGGACACCACCATTCCGCCCGTCCCGCTGTGGGGATGACGCGGATCGTCGGAGAAGGATCGAGGGACGTGCGATGACCACCATCACCAAACCCTGGGACGACGTCGCGGACAAGAACGTCGTGCTCAGATTCATCGACACCAATCTCAAAGGCTCCGGGCAGGTGATGTTCCAGGGCAATGCGCTGACGGGCCTGCTGTTTCTGGTCGGTATCTTCTGGGGAGCGATAGCCGCGGACACGATCACCGTCGCAATTGGTGCCGTGGTGGGTCTGGTGGTATCCACCGTCACCGGCATGATGCTGCACTCCGACGACGATTCGATGCGTATCGGCCTGTACGGATACAACGGAGTTCTTGTGGGAGCTGCCTTTCCGACGTTCCTTGCCGGCGGTGTGATGCTGTGGATCTACCTCGTGGTGGGAGCTGCCGCGTCGACGATCGCGTTCCTGGCCGTTGCCAATGTCTTCAAGACGTGGGGCGTACCGGCGCTGACCTTTCCGTTCAACCTCGTCAACTGGTTCTTCCTCCTCGCGGCGTTCCAGTTCCTGCGGATCGAAACGTCAGACCTCAGCGCGGGCCAGTTTCCCCAGCACATCGGGGACGCGTCAGTTCATGCCGAAATTACTTTCAGCTTCCTGTGGGACACGCTGTTCCGCAACGTCTCCCAGATCTTTCTGATCAACAACACCGTCACCGGCATTATCTTCGTGATCGCGCTGCTGGTCGCGTCGCGTTGGGCGGCGTTGTTCGCGCTCATCGGTTCCGCGATAGCGATGGGTTCGGTACTGGCGCTGGGCGCAAACACCGTCGACATCGGCAATGGTCTCTACGGGCTCAGTTCGGTGCTGACGGCAATTGCTCTCGGATCGGTGTTCTACAACCCGTCGTGGCGTGTGTTCGTCTACACCGTCTTCGGAGTACTGGTGACTGTTGTCATCCACGGCACGCTGGTGTCTGCCTTTGCTCCGATCAGCCTGCCGGCCGGAACGGGCCCGTTCGTCTTCGCGACGTGGCTGTTCCTGCTGCCGAAGAAGAAGTTCGTTCCCATCCAGCACGACACCATCGAGGGTGGAGCGGCCGAGGGCAAGGATTCGATCGCGAAGGCGAACGGATAGGGCTCGAACGGGCAGAAGTTCCTAGATCGTTCCGCTATGGCACCCTCGCGAACCTGTATCACTCGAGTATTGTCTGGCCTTCGGTAGTCGGGCATGGTCGAAGCATGACCGTGCAGGTAGTTGTGATGGGTGTGGCCGGTGCTGGAAAAAGCACCGTGGCAGTGGGTCTCGCCACGTCTCTCGGGGCAGACTTCGTCGACGGTGACGATCTGCACCCCGAGTCCAATGTCGCCAAAATGCGTTCGGGGACACCGTTGACCGACGAAGACCGTGTGCCGTGGCTCGACGCGATCGCGGCCTGGCTTTCCGAGCGTGCCGATGCGGGACGAACAGGCGTCGTTGCCTGTTCGGCTCTGCGAAAGGACTATCGGGGCCGGTTGCGCCCGGACGGTCTCGACGTGCAGTTCGTCCACCTGGCCGGTGATTTCGAGACTATCTCCGCACGTATGCGTTTCCGCGCCGGGCACTTCATGCCGGAGAGTCTGCTCATCTCCCAGTTCGAGGCTCTCGAACCGCTTACAGACGACGAGCGCGGCATCACGCTGAATGTCGTCTCCGAACCGAGCACACTGGTGGGCGAGGCAGTCGACTACATCCATACATCTCAGAGGAGCGTCACAGCGTGAGTAGCACCGCAAGCCCCGGCCCGTTCGACATTTCCGGGAAGGTCGCGCTGGTGACGGGTTCGAGCCGAGGCATCGGCTCGGCCCTCGCGACTGGTCTCGCCGAGGCGGGTGCGGTGGTGGTGCTCAACAGCCGAAATTCCGACGTGCTCGAAGCCGAGCGTCGACGCATCGCCGACGCGACCGGCGCAACGGTGCACGCATACGCGTTCGACGTCACCGATTCGGCCGCCGTCCGGGATGCGGCGACACGCATCGAGGCGGAGGTCGGCCCGGTCGAGATCGTTGTCAACAACACCGGCGTGCAGCACCGCGCCCCGCTTCTCGAGTTCGGCGACGACGACTTCCGGCGTGTCATGGACACCAACCTGACCAGTGCGTTCTACGTCGGACGTGAATTCGCCCGCGGCATGGTCGAGCGCGGACACGGGAAGATCGTCAACATCTGCTCGGTGCAGAGCGAACTCGGCCGAGCGGGAATCGCACCGTACGCGGCCAGCAAGGGCGGGCTCAAGATGCTCACCCGCGGAATGTGCGCTGACTGGGCACCCTTCGGTTTGCAGATCAACGCGATCGCACCGGGATACTTCGACACCGAACTGACCTCTGCGCTGGTCAACGATCCGGAGTTCACCGCGTGGCTCGCCAAGCGGACACCCGCCGGACGTTGGGGCCGTACCGAGGAGCTGATCGGGTCGCTACTGTTCTTGGCCTCCCCGGCTTCGGATTTCGTCAACGGTCAGATCCTCTACGTCGACGGCGGAATGACGGCCGTCGTCTGATTGTCCG
Source organism: Rhodococcus sp. MPR-R1B (assembly GCF_058793255.1). NCBI lineage: Bacteria > Bacillati > Actinomycetota > Actinomycetes > Mycobacteriales > Nocardiaceae > Rhodococcus > Rhodococcus sp. MPR-R1B. The sequence continues at coordinate 45,570 of NZ_JBXAFO010000007.1, read as the reverse complement.
CTGTTAGATCGTCCGCTACTCGAACAGAAAGCACCCACATGACAGACGCCAGCGCCCCTCGCATCCACCTCGGTCCCGTCGAGGATCCTCACGTCGCCGACGGAATACGCCGAGCCGGTGGAGTTCTCGTTCCACTGGCAGACGCCGAGGGCGTCGTGTGGGTACACGGGCCGGAGACGTTCCCGTCGTCGCTACCCGATTCGGTTCGTTGGGTGCAGTTGCCGTTCGCCGGCATCGAGCCCTGGTTCGACGCCGGGGTGATCGACGACAAGCGGGTCTGGACGTCTGCTGCCGGAGCGTACGCGGGCAATGTTGCCGAACATACGATGATGCTTCTCCTCGCCGGAGTTCGTTCTCTCCCCGAACAATTGGCGGCGCAATCGTGGCGCAAGGAAGAGTTCGACCCGCGGGTGGGCACTTTGCAGGGCTCGACAGTGGCGATCATCGGTTGCGGCGGAATCGGCCGTGCGTTGATCCCGTACCTCGCCGCGTCCAAAGTCAAGGTCATCGCGATCACCCGCTCCGGGACCCCTGTCGAGGGTGCTTCCGAAACGCTCTCGGCCGACCGCACCGGCGAAATCTGGTCCAAGGCAGATCACTTCGTGATCGCAGCACCGTCGACATCCGCGACGCGGCATCTGGTCGGCAAGGCCGAACTGGACCAGATGTCGGAGTCGAGCTGGATCGTGAACATCGCGCGTGGCACCCTCGTCGACACGGACGCATTGGTCGACGCACTGGAAGCCGGTTCGATCGGCGGGGCGGCACTGGACGTCACCGATCCCGAGCCGTTGCCGGACGGGCATCGGTTGTGGAAGCTGCCCAACGCGATCATCACTCCACACGTCGCCAACCCGGCTACGACGCTCACCCGCGTCCTGGCAGATCACGTTGCAGCCAACGTCGCCCGATTCGCCGCAGGTGAGGACCTCGCCGCCGTGATCGATCCGTCGGCGGGCTACTGACCGCTCGCGTTGGTTCCCTTCACGTAATCGGCAACGACGGTGCGCAGAACATCGCGCACCGCCTCGGCCGGTTTGGAGAGGGGCTGATTGGCCGGGGTGCCAAGGGAGACATGCACTTCGATGCCCGGCTCGATGCGTCGTAGCTCGAGCGCTTCGACGTCCATGACCCTGCGGGCCACCGACCACGGCAGAACCGTCGCGCCCAATCCGGTGCGTACGGCCTCGGACAGCGTCATCACCGATTCCACTTCGGCCACGACGTTCGGTTGCTGCTCTGCACGGTCGAAAGCCTGCTCCACCACCTTGCGGATGGTGTGCATCCGACCCGGAAGCAATAGTGGCAGTTCGGCGATCTCGGGCAGGGAGATGTCGGATCCCGATTCGCCTGCCAGTCCGGTACCGAACGGGGCAACCACCACCAGCTCCTCGGTGAGCAAGCGTTCGAACGTCACACCCTTGATCGGGCCGGCGTCGTACAACAACGCCAGATCCATGCGACCGGTCATCATCGCTTCGCTGAGCACGCCACCGAAGTTCTCGTTGATGTGCAACAAGATATTCGGGTGCTGCTCGCGCACACGGGCCAAGAGCGGCAAGGCGATTGCCGTGGCGGTGCTGTACGGGGCGAGGCCGACCGAGACGCCACCCGCCAGCGCCCGTCCGACCACGGACACCTCGGCCTGGGCACTCTCCACCTGACGCAGAATCACCTGAGCATGCCGATAGAGTGCGTGCCCCGCATCGGTCGGCTCGACACCCTGTTTGCTGCGGATCAGAAGTTGCTGACCGAACTGCGTTTCCAGCGACGTCATCTGTTGGCTCAGGGCGGGTTGTGCGATGTGCAGGATGTCGGCGGCTCGGGTGATGCTGCCGGCATCGACAATTCGTACGAACGAGTAGAGCCTTCTCGTGTCCATGCTGTGCAAACTACCAGCTCAACGGACATATCGAATTCCGATCACCCCAACGCGAAACGGTATTAACAACCCTTTGGCGTTCCTGAGTAGCGTCCCAGAAACACCGAAGTCGACACACAGAACTTCGACAGTCGGACCAACCACGGGCAACGGCGCCCGTACGAACAAGTAAACGAACCGGAAGGACCGAAATGGCAACCAGCATCGATCTTGTCGCCGATCTCGGCGAAGGTTTCGGCACGTGGACCATGGGCGCCGACGATGCTCTGCTCGACACGCTGACTTCGGCCAACATCGCTTGCGGATTCCATGCAGGCGATCCACGAACCATGGATGCGACCGTGCGGGGGTGCGTATCGCGCGGTATCGGCATCGGCGCGCATCCGAGTTTTCCGGACCTCGCCGGATTCGGACGTCGCGCGATGGATCTCAGTGAGAACGAGGTCCGAACCGACGTGCTGTTCCAACTCGGCGCCCTTCACGCCTTTGCGGTCGCGAGCGGAACGTCGTTGTCGCACATCGCTCCCCACGGCAAGCTCGGGAATCTTGTTGCCGTACGCCAGGATTACGCGCGCGCCGTCGTCGATGCGGTCGCGGCCTTCGATCCGTCGTTGATCGTGCTCGCCCAGGACGGGGCGTTGGCCGACGAGGCGACTGCCCGCGGATTGAGCGTCGGCATCGTCGGAATCGCGGATCGCGCATACAACTCCGACGGAACTCTCGTGCCCCGCAGCGAGCCGGGAGCGGTGATTCACGACGTCGACGTTCTGGTCGAGCGGACCGTTCGGATGGTGGTCGAGGAAGTCGTCGAAGCTGTGGACGGCACGTTGATCCCGGTTGTCGCCGATACGGTCCTCGTGCACGGTGACAACCCCGGTGCCGTCGCGAACGCGAAGGCGATTCGCGCCGCGCTCGAGGCCGCCGGTGTCACCATTGCGCCGCTGACCCGGGTCGTGGCGTCACGGCGGGCCCGTGATGTCGGGTGTCCCGCGTGAAGACCTACGTCGCCGACTGCGGTGACGCCGCCGTTCGCGTCAGTGTCAGCGGCGGGACCGCCGAGCAGAACTGGAACACCGTTCGATCGATCGCTGCACGTTTCGATCTCGGTGCCGACGGCATCGTCAGCGTCATCCCGACATACGACGCCCTGCTGGTCGAGTTCGACAACCTCCTCACCGACCACGACGCCGTCCGCGGCCTGGTTCGCGAAGCAACGACTATCCCCCGACCACTGGAAGGTGAACCTAGGACGTTCGAGATCCCCGTCGTCTACGGGGGCGAACACGGCCCGGACCTGGGTGATACAGCGCGGTTTCTCGGCGTCACCGAAGCCGAAGTGGTGCGCCTTCACTCCGCAGCCCCGTTGGTCATGCGTTGCTACGGCTCACCCGGCGGCGCCCCGATGCTCGACGGCCCGGCGTTCGGCCTTCCCATCCCGCGCCGATCGAGCCCGCGACCGCACGTCGCGGCCGGTTCCGTTGCGGTGGCCGGACGTCAGGCAGTCGTTTCGGCCAGGCCTGCGCCCGGCGGTTGGGCAGTGATCGGCCGGACCCCGCTCATCTTGGTCGATCCGGCGTCGGAGCAGATTTCTGCCTACCGCCCGGGCGATCTGTTCGTCTTCCGTGCGATCGACGCCGATCGCTGGGACGACTTCGACGGACGCTCGCTCCTGCCCGTAGGGGGTGATCCCCATGGCTGAGACCGTCACCGTCCTGACTCCCGGAATCAGCTCCGTCCAGGATTTGGGGCGTGGATCGGCGTCACAGTTCGGTCAGGCGACGGGCGGCGCAGCCGACCAGATCAGCGCGGAGATCGCCAACGCGTTGGTGGGTAGTAGGCGCGAGGCCCCGCTACTGGAGTTGACGGCCCTCGACTTTTCAGCGTCGGCGTCCACGGATCTGCTGATCGCCGTCACGGGTGCACCCGCAACGGTGACGGTGGACGGACATCGGCAACCGCAGTGGGAACCGATCGTCTGGCGAGCCGGTCAGCGGCTTGCCGTCACCGGAATCCACGACGGATTGCGCGTCTACGTCGCCGTCCACGGAGAGCTGACGGCCGACTACCTCCTGGGCAGCTGCGCTCCCGACCAGGTCCTCGGATTCGGCCGTCACTTGACCGCGGGGGAGACGCTGGTCGTCGACACCGACTGCCCGCCGATCGACCACCCGGTCTTCCGGCTACCGCTGTTCCGGTTGTTGCCCGACCGACCGTCCTTCGGCAACGTGTGGACGCTCGAGGTGACCGATGGCCCCGACATCGACGACTTCGGGGAGAGTGCAGCCGCGCTGTTCGGCACCGAATTCGTGGTGGGCGATCAGAGCAATCACATCGGGCTTCGGCTGGCATCTACCGATGAGCAGCCGCTCCCACAGCGCACCGGCACCGGCGAGGTCCTCTCGCGCGGCGTCCCCATCGGCGCCGTCGAAGTACCCGCTGGCAACGAACTTCTGGTCCTGCATCGAGGTAGAGGCGTCACCGCCGGTTATCCGGTGCTGGCAGTCGTCACCACCGTTTCACTCTCACAGCTGGGACAGGCCCGACCCGGGCACCGCGTCCGATTCCGGAACTGCAGCGTCGCAACGGCGGTTGCAGAGCACCGCGAACAGCAGCACCGCATCGCCTTGCTGAGGCGGCGTGTGGAGAACGTATTCACCACCCTCCGGATACCTCTTCACACCTCGGAAGCCCGAGTACCGAGCCACGTCGGCACCACACGCCCCGCGAGCGCTCCGCGCCGCGCGTCTATTTTGGAGACAGCATGACCAACACCATCGAAGCGGTAGACGGCCAGGTAGCCGACCCGCGCAAGGTCCGGAAAGTCGTCGCAGCGGGCTGCGTCGGCATCTTCGTCGAGCTCTACGACAACGGTGTCTTCGCGTTCATGGCGACGGCACTGGCCATCGTGTTCTTCGACGTATCGAAGTCGAGCGACGCGCTGATGCTGGTGTTCGCCGGCTACGCGGTCTCGTTCTTCGTTCGACCCCTCGGCGCGGTGGTCTGCGGCATCCTCGGCGACCGGATCGGTCGACAGAAGATGTTGGTGTTCGTCATCATGCTGATCAGCGTGGCGACCGCCGGTATCGGCTTGCTGCCCACCTACGCGGCCATCGGTATCGCGGCACCGGCACTGCTGATCTTTCTGCGGATCGTGCAGGGATTCTCCGTCGGTGGTGAAGCTGCCGGCGCCATGACGTTCCTCGCCGAACACGCCCCGGAAGGCAAGCGCGGCTTGATCACGAGCTACGCGCAGATCGCGTCGTTCCTCGCACTGCTGACCGGAACGATGATCGCGTTTGCCATGTCGCCGTGGCTCAACGCCGACGCGATCAACGGCGGCGGACTCGCATCGTGGGCGTGGCGCATCCCGTTCCTCATGGCCATTCCGATGGGAATCATCGGCTGGTACATCCGCCGCGCGATCTCCGATACCCCGAACTTCGAGCGGCTCAAGGAATCCGGCGGTTTGTCGCGCAATCCGTTCAAGGAAGCATTCTCCACTCCCGAACACCGTCGCGCCATGATCCTCGCCCTGTTCATCCCCTTGATGAATGGTTCCGGCTACTACGTTCTGTTCTCGTACATGCCCACGTTCCTCAAAGGCGATCAGATCGGATTCTCGACCGGGACAGCGCTTCTCGTCACCGCATCCAGCCTGGTCGCGATCTGCTTCGCGATTCCGTTCATGGGTGCTCTCTCCGACCGGATCGGTCGCAAGAAGGTCATCGCCGGTGCAGCTGCGGCAATGGCGATCGGAGCGATCCCCTGCTATGCCATGATCGTGACCGGCAACGTCGGCCTCGCCGTTCTCGGTGCTTGCCTCATGGCAGTGATCTTCGCCGGGCACACAGCCGTCATCCACATCCTGATCGTCGAACTGTTCCCCACGCGGGTTCGCTACTCCGCCTACGGTTTGGGTTACAACATCTCGTCCGCACTCTTCGGTGGTACCGCACCGTTGTTGATGACCTGGTTGATCCCCGAATTCGGTATCTACGTTCCCGCCTTCTACGCGGTCATCACCGCAGTCGGCACGCTGATCGCGGTCAGCACCATCACCGATCGCGCCCACGTTCCGCTACGCGACACTCTGTGACTTCTCGCGTGAGTCACTCCTGATCCGGCCCGGTGGCCGCCTGCAGTCCGCGGCGGCCGCCGGGTCATACCAATTTCTTCCTGTAGGAGCACACAATGCCTTTCTCCGATTACCGCACAGCTCTCGTCACCGGCGCCAACACCGGAATGGGTGCCGCCGTCACCGAGATGTTCACCAAGCGCGGACTGACGGTCTACGGCGTCGCCCGCAATGCCGACAAGCTCGGTGAGGTTGCCGATCGCACCGGAATGATCCCTCTGCCCGTGGACATCACCGACACCGCCGCGCTCGCCGAAGCTGTCGGCGGACTGGAGATCGACATCCTCGTCAACAACGCGGGGGTGTCCGCAACCGGAAACATTCTCGACGCCGAAGAAGCATCGGTCGACGCGATGGTGGACGTGAATCTTCGTGCGGTGCTGCACCTGTGCCGCATTCTGCTGCCGGGAATGGTGGAGCGCGATCTAGGTCATGTCGTCAACATCAGCTCCATCGCCGGCCTGTACAACTTCTACGGCCACACTGCCTACCACGCGACCAAGGCTGCGGTGCACCAGATTTCGCGCCAGCTGCGAAACGACTGCATCGGCAAGCGGATTCGAGTGACCGAGATCTGCCCTGGCCGGGTCGAGACCGAGATCTTCGGTCGCAACCTCGGCGGCACGCCCGAAGCCATGAAGGAAGCGTGGGAGACCTTCTACGAAGGCTACGAATCCATCACTACCAAGGACATCGCGGATACCATCGAGTTCGCGATCGACGCCCCTGGCCACGTCAATCTTGGTCTCATCGAGGTGCTCCCCACCTTCCAGGTGCCCGGTGGCCTCGACTTCATCCGTCGCAACGACTGAGAGAGCGCATCATGAGTTTTGTACTACCGGAAACGACGCTCGGAGTGGTGGCCCATGCGGCAGGTGACCTGCGGGTCGAGCATGTTGCGTTGACTGCGCCGACCGCCGAGCAGGCAGTGATCGAGATCGCTTACGGCGGTGTGTGTGGATCAGATCTGCACTACTGGACGCACGGCGCGGCGGGGGAGTCGATTCTGAAGGCACCGATGCTGCTCGGTCACGAGGTGGTCGGCACGGTCGTGACGGCCGCAGCGGACGGAACGGGGCCGGCAGTTGGAACTTCCGTGGCCGTACACCCCGCAACGCCCGGTGGGACCGCGCCTCGGTTCCCGAGCGATCGGCCCAACCTCTCGCCCTGCTGCACATACCTGGGAAGTGCAGCGCAGTACCCACACACCGAGGGCGCCTTCGTGAAATACGCAGTGCTCCCGACACGCATGCTCCGGGAACTGCCCGAGGGGTTGGACCTGCGGACTGCGTCGGTAGCCGAACCGGCAAGCGTTGCCTGGCACGCTGTTTCGCGAGCGGGAGACGTACGCGGGAAGAAGGCGCTGGTCGTCGGCTGCGGACCCATCGGCGCACTGGTCGTGGCTGTGCTCAGACGAGCAGGCGCGCAGTCGATCACCGCGGTCGACGTGCACGACGTTCCGCTGCAGATCGCGTCGACGCTCGGTGCGGATCGGGTTCTCGAGGCCACCGACGCCGAGGCAGTCGCCGCATCCGATGCCGACGTGGTCGTCGAGTGCACCGGCAATCATCGCGGGCTCGAATCCGCTATTCGCGGGGCGACGCGCGGTGGACGGGTGGTCATGCTCGGGCTTCTTCCGTCCGGACCTCAACCGGTACACATTTCGCTGGCGATCACGCGAGAGTTGGAGTTGGTGGGCTCATTCCGCTTCAACGACGAAATCGACGAGGTGCTGCTCGCCCTCGCCGACGGTTCGCTTGCTGTCGATGCTGTTCTCACACACGAATATCCGGTCGAGGAAGCTCTGGAAGCCTTCGCAGTCGCCAAGGATGCTTCGGTGTCGGGGAAGGTGCTGTTGCGGTTCTGAGTCCTTCGACCCTGTGCGCCTTTATTAACCGCGGGCGGTTAATAAAGGCGCACAGCAGGTTATTCGACCACCAGGCCCTTGGCTTCCAGCAGGGCAGTCAGATTGCTCACCTCGAGTGGGGTCTCGCCTCGCTTGTAACGCTCGATGTACCCGGCTTCGGCTTCGTCACGGGCACGCGAGAGTTCGATTGCCTCGGCAACCTCCTCGCGTCGGATAACGACGACGCCATCGCAGTCACCCTTGACGACGTCACCGGGATAAATGACCTGTTCTCCGAAGACCAGGGGATGGTTGATCGGGCCGAGAGATTCCTTGACGGTTCCCTCGATGTACACGTGCTTGGAGAAGACGGGGAATCCGAGTTCGCGGATCTCCCGGGTATCTCGCACTCCGCCGTCGGTGACCAGTGCCGCAATGCCGCGCGCGACACAGGCATTGGCCAGAACATCGCCGAACTGGCCGGCGGCTTGATCACCTGAAGAGACGATCAGGACGTCACCCGGCTGTGCGTAGCTGATCGCAACCTGCAGCATGAGGTTGTCGCGGGGATGGCACTTGACTGTGAAAGCGGAGCCGCAGAACTTCATGTCGCGGTCGATCGGCTTGATCGCCGGATGCAGCGAGCCCTTACGTCCCTGTGCCTCGTGAATCGTGGCTGCGGAGAACGTTCCCAGTTCGGCAATCAGGTCCTTGTCCGCGCGGTCGATCTTGGTCTTGACGTGAATCATCTTGTACTCCAGAAAGTATGAAAGATCAGGAAAGGCGTTCGACTGCGGCGGCGATCTGTGCCGCGGCTTTTTCGAGGATCGCCTCGGATGTGGCGAAGGAGATGCGGAAGTAGGGCGAAGCGCCGTAGGCCGAACCCTGAATAGTGGCAACTGACGCCTCGTCGAGGAGATAGAGGACGAGATCCTGGTCGGACTCGATCACGGTGCCATCCGGGGTCTGCTTGCCGATCAAGCCGGCACAGTTGACGAACAGGTAGAACGCACCCTGCGGCACGACGGGCTCGAGCCCGGGGACAACACTGAGGAGGTGAGCCGAGAGGTCGCGTCGTCGTCGGTAACTTCGTACGGATTCGGTGAGGAAACTCTGGTCGCCGGTGAGGGCTTCTACTGCTGCGGCCTGGCTGATCGAGGACGGGCAGGAAGAACTCTGACCCTGCAGTTTGTTGACGGCGCCGATCAATCCGGAATTTCCGAGTCCGTATCCGAGTCGCCACCCGGTCATGGCATGAGACTTGGAGACTCCGTTGGTGACCAGTACCTGATCACGGAGGTGCGGAGCGACCTGCAGCAGACTCGGGATCGGAGCGTCGCCGAAGTTGATCTCGTCGTAGATCTCGTCGACCAACACACTGACATGGGGATTGGCCTCGATCACTTCGGCGAGGGCCTGCAGCTGCTCGCGGGTGTACACAGATCCGGTGGGGTTGCCCGGGGCATTGAGGATGACCCACTTGGTGTTCGAAGTGATTGCAGCGGATAGTGCTTCGGCTGTGAGAAGAAAGTTGTCGGACTCCTCGCACTGAACGATCACCGGAGTTCCGTCGTGAGCGAGGACCATATCCGGGTACGAAACCCAGTAAGGGGCGGGAACGATAACCTCGACGCCGGCTTCGACCGTCGCCATGAGAGCGAGGAAGATGACCTGTTTCGCGCCGCCGCCGACGGTGATCTGGTTGTCCGCGTACTGGATTCCGGTTCGCGAAGCCGCGCGTGCTGCGATTGCCTCGCGTAGAGCCGGGATGCCGTTGACTGCGGTGTACTTGGTCTGACCCGTGTTGATCGCAGTGATCGCCGCAGACTTGATGTTGTCGGGTGTGTCGAAATCGGGCTCCCCGACGGTCAGGTCGAGTATTTCACGGCCCTGGGCCTTCAGCTCGCGCACTCGTTGTGCGGCAGCCACACTCGGCGACTCCCTGATTCTGTCGACGCGCGCAGCCGGAACGAAAGTCGCCATGATGGTCTGCTCCTGGGTCCGGGGTGAGCGTGGATTCCCGTCGTCGACGAGCCACAGTTCTCACTCGGTGATCCGTTCGACCATAGGGTCCTACCAGGGCATCTGACCAAGACCGAACCGTTGTGGCCCGATAAGCAAACGTGATGGAGCGGCGACGGAATCAGACCGACAGAACGCGCAAATCCTCGAGACCGTCCACGACGGGAACGCGCCACGACGCAAGCTCTTCCGGTCCCTGCTCGTCCCACAATTCGAACAGTTCCGAATCGGTCGATGCGATGGTGCGCTCCACCATTTCGATCAGCCAGGTGAGCCGCTCGCTGGTCAGGGCCGCGGTGAAGGAATCGAGATCGAGGTCTTCGGTGGCGGGGTCGCGCTTGCGATCGGCGCGCACGATCAGCACCAATTCGAGCAAGGCGATGGCGATTTGTCCGCCGTCCACCTCGAGGTAGTCGTCCTCGAATGCCCACTCCACCGATTCGAAGGTGAAGTCACCGTGTCCGATGGACGCGATCAAATCCCCTGCACCGTCGTTCTCGAACGGTCCCGATCCCCACGCGCCCACTGTCTACTCTTTTCCGATTGCCGTCTCAGCGCGCTTCGAGCGCGATCTTCGCTCCGAATCCTAGAAGAACTGTTCCGGTTATGCGCTCGAGTGCCTGTCGCACTCGGGGCTTCTCGAAGGTGCTACGCGCTCGCGAGAGAAGGACCACGTAGCCACTGAGCCACACGATGGTGATGGCTGCGTGGATGAGCACCAGCAATGCAAGCGACGGTCCCGTCGGCCACCCGGCCGGAACCAACTGCGGCAACAGTCCGGTGTAGAAGACGGCGATCTTGGGGTTGAGCAGGTTGGTGGTGAAGCCCGTCTTCCATGTCCCGGCCTTCTGCGATCGTGGAGCGTCGGCATTGTGTTGCATCCGCGACGTCCGGCTCTCCCACAGTGCTCGCACACCGAGATAGATCAGGTAAGCCGCGCCGGCGAGCTTGACCACCGTGTACGCCTCGGCCGACGCGGCGAGGATCGCCGAAAGCCCGAGGACGGTCAACAGACCCCACACCAGAAGGCCCGAGACGATGCCGGCCGCTACCCGGAAACCGGCAGATCTGCCCGCGCCGAGAGCAGCCTGCGTCACGACGGCCATGTCGGGCCCGGGGACCAGAGTCAGTAGGGCGAGCACAGCTGTGGCGGCGAGCAGAGCGGTCAGCATGCAACAAGTATGAAGTCGGGGTGGGGAGCATTGTCGGCCGGTGGTGTCGTGCCTGTGAACAAAGAGTGGCACGGCGGTGTGAACTGCATGGACACGCCCGGAAACCGGCGTCTCGCGAGCCCTGTTCGACAAAGTTATGCACACTGTGGGGAAACGAATCGTTGCAGGTAGGAGGAATAACTCTGTTGTAATTCATCCTTTTGTCCACAGGTTATGCACAACTGGGAAGTGGATGTGAATGAAGTTATCCACACCTTTGTGTGCATCGGTGGAGAACTGTCTAACTCCATTGGATACCCGCGAGTAATAAATCCCAACCAGTGGGTTGACCCTGGGACGTTCGTCCTGTCCAATCGAGGGTCAGCGGTAGTCGTGCGATGCTCAGGGGGCGCTTGACGGATGCGGAGATTTGGGTTTGTCGGGATTGTGTTGGTCGTGCTCGCGCTTGTCGTGGGCGGAGTGGCGTATGCCGAACCGGCACCTGAAAACCCACCAGGAGATTCGGCCGGTCAGGCCGGGGCTCACATCAATCGCATAGAGCAGTTGTCGCCCACACGCAGTGCCGTGTTCGTCGAGTCGCCGGCCATGCGACGCGAGGTACAAGTGCAGGTTCTGCATCCAGCGTCGAGTGCCGGTTCGCGTCCGTCCTTCTACCTACTCGACGGCGTCAGTGCCGGTTCGGAATCCGGATACTCCGAAAGCACCTGGACTCAAAAGACCGACATCGAAGCGTTTTTCGCCGACAAGAACGTCAACGTCGTTCTCCCTGTTGGCGGTACCGGCAGTTTCTACACCAACTGGAAGAACGACGATCCGAACCTCGGTGTGAACAAGTGGGAATCGTTTCTCGCTGAAGAGCTTCCGGCGTTGATCGATTCTGCGTTTTCCGGAAATGGGACGAATGTGGTCGGCGGGGTGTCCATGGGTGCGCTCGGCGCGGCCAACCTCATCACACATCACCCGAAGCTCTATACCGGATTGGCCTCGTACAGTGGCTGTCTCGACAACTCCGAATCGTCCTCGCAGGATTCCGTGCGGCTCACCGTGGCCAGCAAGGCGGGCGACGCCACCAACATGTGGGGCCCGGCGTCGGACCCCGACTGGCAAAAGCACGACCCGTCCACCAACGCGGAAACGCTGCGTGGGAAGACGATCTACGTGTCCTCCGGTACAGGTGCGCCCGGAGAATACGACAACGTCTTCACCCCGAGTGGACTGCAGACTGCCATCGAAGGTGGACCGCTCGAGGCGCTCGCTAATACGTGCACACAACTGTTCGAAGCGAGGTTGGGGGAGTTGTCGATTCCCGCAGTGTTCGCGTATCGGAACGACGGCACCCATTCGTGGCCGTACTGGCAAGACGCGCTTCACGATTCCTGGCCGACGGTGAAGACGGCGCTGGGAATGTGAGCTGAGAACTACTCGGCCAGTGCCAGTTCGAGCAATTGGAGGGCGCCGTCACGGGTCTGCGCAGCCGCGATGAACCCGGCCTTGTGGCAGAAGACCGAACTGTCGACGCCCGTCTGGGCGGCAAGATCCGAGCCGTTCAGGCCGCGCCACGGCTCCGGCAACAGCTTTCGTGAACCGAACTTGGAGTCAGCAGGCTTGACCGTCTGAATCGACCAGCCGCCGTTGGTGTTCGGGAAGATGGTGAACAGCAGCTCTGGCTGGGCCGACGCGGCGCGGCCGTGGGGAACGAAGCGTTCCAGCACGACGAAGCGCGGATCCGTTGCTTTTTCGTAGGTCTCGGTGAACTCGCGTTCGGCCGCCGCGTCGCCGGCATACTTGGCGCGCAGGCGAATCAAGACCTGGGTTGCGAGAACGACGGCCAGCTCGAACTGGGTGTCGAACTCCTCGTCGGTGGACGAGATCGGATTGAAAAGGTCCAGCACGGACGACAGATCAAAAGGCTTGGTGCCGTAGTCGTTGAGGGTGTAGATCTCTTGGCCGTTGTCGACGGCGTCGATGCCCTCGACCAGTCGGCTGTCGATACGGCGGAACACGGAGGCGTCGCCTTCACAGAACTGCAGGCCGTATTCCTGCCAGAGCAGACCGAAGGCGGAGTACAGGATGCCGTTGCTGCGCTCGCCGGCATCACGCTGGTGATGGTCGAAGCGCCCCTCGGCCGGGTTGTAGCGACCGCCGACGTCGAGCACGATGTCCGCGCTGTCGAGGACGGACTCGTCACGGCTGCGAACGACGGTGGCGTCGGGGTACAGCTGCTTGAGCAGCGATACGCCGAAGACGTCGTCTGCATGGAACTTGCCGTTATGGGTCGCGATGATCACCCGTCGAGACTAGGCAATCGAGCGCGGGGATGCCTAGTCAGCCGATGGTGCGGATGCGGTCGGTGGCAGGTGGCGAGACCGGTGACCCGGCTGCGAACAGGGCGGTCAAGGCGTCGAGGTCGTTGCCCGCACCGGTCATCTGGGTGGAGTTCTTCAGTGCGGTGAAACCGTCCCCGCCCTCGGCGAGGAACTTGTTCACCACGACGCTGTAGACGCCGTCGGGGGCGATGTCCTGCCCGTTCAAGCGCATTTCCGAGATTCGCGAGCCCGGCGCTGCTCGCCGGTCCAGAGCGTAGGTGAAGCCCGCGGACGGGGAGAGGATGCGCTCGGTAGCGGTGCCGTCGAGGTCGATCTGGAATTGCTGTTCGAGAGCGTCCTTCAACACCGCTCCTGTGACGGAGAGCACCTCGAGGCTGTTACCGAAGGGTTGAACACCGTAGGCCTGGCGGTAGGTGACCTGGCCGGAAGTGCCGAAGTCCAAGTCCTCGCGCATGCCGCCGGGGTTCGTCAACGCTAGTTGGGCGCCTCGTGTCGATCCGGCGGCGAGTTGAGCGTCGGCGACCAGGTTGCCGAGTGTCGATTCGCCGCTGGGTACCCGGTCCCGTGTCAGATCGGCGGTGATGGTCCCCACCGGTCGCTGAGCGCTTTCCGATGCCTCCGACCAGGCTCGGTCGGCGAGCGCCTGAATATCGGGATCCGGCGAAATATCGTGTGTCACTATCTGATTGAACGCGGACGTCTGATCGCGAACGACCTCGCGGGTGTTGCGATCGATGGTGACGTCTGCGACGGACACGATCCGGCCGTGCGAAGCGCCCTGCATCACGACTCTGGGATTGCCTGCGGGATCAGGGAATTCGCAGTTGTACTGCTGGTGGCTGTCGGCGGTGAAGATGACGTCCACCTTCGGTGACGCACGAAGGGCGATGTCGCGGGCCGGCCCGGACTCGACGTTGCAGTCGTTGGGCCCACCTTCGACGGCCGGTTCGTCCCCACGGTGCAGGAGGACGGTGATGGCTTTGACGCCGAAGAAGTCGAGGACGTCGGCGGTGCGGTTGATCGCTTCGACCTCGTCGCCGAACTGCAGATCGGCGATCCCACCCGGTGTCACGATCTGCGACGTGTTGGCGGGGGAAATCGCGATGACTCCGAGCGGAATGCCGTCGACCATGTTCACGGTGAAGGGCAGCGTGGCCGGGGTGCCGTTGGTGTACGTCATGTTCGCGGCCATCAGCGGGAAGTTGGCGCCGCCGAAGGACGGACTGAACGTGCACGCATCGACGGCGGAGCAACCGCCGGACTGCATGCGTCGGAACTCGGCGAGCCCTTTGTCCAGTTCGTGGTTGCCGATCGCGGAAGCGTCGATCTTCATCCGGTTCAGGAGTTCGACCGTCGGTTCGTCGTTGAACATCGCCGACTCGAGCGCCGACGATCCCCAGTTGTCACCGACCGAATACAGCAGCGAGTTGGTGGCCTGGCTGCGAAGTTGCGTCACGTAGGCCGCGAGATACGCCGCGCCACCTGCGGGAGTGAGCGAGCCGTCGGCCTGCCTGATCTCGCTGCGAACACCTTCCGGCGGGCGGAGACTGCCGTGCAGATCGTTGAACGCCAACAGACGTACCGACACCGTGTCCTGGGACTCTGCGTTGGCGACGCCGCTCAGGGAGGTCGCGGTGGTGGCGAGAAGGGTCGTTGCGAGCACGGCACACGTTCGTGTCATGCGTCGCGTCATGCGTCGTGCTCCCTCACTCGGACCGGCCTCGAACCTCCCTGAGTGTGCCCGTCTGCCGAAACGAATTCCAGTCCTCGGCGTAACAGTTATGTATCGAGTGTCACGCGGTGACGCCGATGCCCGCGGCCTGCTTCGCGACGTCGGTGTTCGCGAAAGCGAGGAATGCGTCGTTCTCGTGTGGATCGCCGATGGTCATCCGGACGCCCTCGACGCCGTACTGGCGGATCAGAATGCCCGCTTCGGTACTCGCCTCGGCAAAAGCGGGAGAGAGTTCTCCGAGGGGGAGATAGACGAAGTTCGCCGACGACTCGGGGACGGTGTACCCGGCTTCGATCAGAGCGGTTCGAACTCGTGTCCGCTCGGCGATGACACCTTCGGTGCGGGCAAGCAGTTCGTCTGCTGCAGCCAGGGAAGCGATTGCGGCGGCCTGCGCGACAGCGCTCACGGTGAACGGGGTGTGCACCTTGCCGAGGGCCACGATGATCTCCGGATCCGCGACCGCGTAACCCACGCGGATTCCCGCGAGGCCGTACGCCTTCGAGAAGGTGCGCAGAACAACCACGTTGGGGCGGCTGCGGAACAGCTCGATGCCGTCGGCGTCCGAGCGTGAGTATTCGAAGTACGCCTCGTCGAGTGCGACGACGACGTGCGCCGGGACCGCGTCGAGGAAGCTCTCGAGCTCTGCCTTCGACAGTGCGTTGCCGGTCGGGTTGTTGGGGTTGCATACGAAGATCAACCGCGTGCGATCCGTGATCGCGGCCAGCATCGCGTCGAGGTCGTGGCCGAAGTCCTCGGTCAGCGGAACCTTGACCGAGACGGCATGGCCGACCTGGGTGACCACGGGGTACGCCTCGAACGAACGCCACGCGTAGATGACCTCGTCACCCTGATCGCAGGTGATCTGCACGAGTTCCTGGCACAGCGTCACGGAGCCACAACCAGCGGCGACGTTGGCCGGCTCGACTTTCAGGAAGCTGGCCAGCGCCTCGATGAGTGCGACCGCGGCATTGTCCGGGTAGCGGTTGGCATTGGCGACCGCGTCGGCGACGGCGTCACGCACACCGGGCAACGGCCCTACTGTCGTTTCGTTGCTCGCCAGCTTGATCGCACCCGGAAAATTGCGTCCGGGAACGTAGGCGGGGATGGAGGCGAGGTCAGGGCGAATGTGTGCGGTCACGAGTCGATTATGCGCGCACTGATTTGGTGCGTAGCGGCCGTCTGCGTGTCAGAGTTAGAAGATGTCGGAAATCTTCCGAGCCACCGCGTATCTGCGCGGAGCCGAAGGGGAGGTCGCCACGGCTGTTCCGCTGACCGTGGTGGAGCCGGACGGCCCGACGAGGGGCGGGATCGTCGTCCTGCATGAAGCCCGGAAGTTCAGCCCGGCTCTGCTGAATCTGATGTGCGCGCTTGCCGGCGAAGGGTGGGTGAGCGTCGCACCTCACCTGTTTCACCGCGAACCCGAACACATGCAGGGTGAGGTGTTCGGTGACAACCTCTTCGCCGACTTCGACGCGACCCTCGATTGGCTCGTCGGACGCGAAGTTCTCGCAGACACCATCGGGGTGCTCGGATTCGACGACGCCGGTACCGCCGCGATGCTCGTGGCCACCAGCCGTCCGGTCGGCGCCGCGGTGAGCGTCGCCGCCCGGGGAATCGTCGAAGCCTTGTCGGTGGATGCTCAGGCGCTTGTCGACGCGGCCACTTCCCTGCAGGCGCCGTGGCTGGCGCTGTACGGCGAGGACGATCCCAGCACGCCTCGCGAACACGTGACTCTGCTCCGGGAAGCGACCGCGAAGGCCGACGTCGCGACACTGGTGGTCAGCTACGCCGGACTGGCTCACCGGGCGGACGAGCCGCCACAGCTGTCCGAGGACGCTGACCTCGACGACCCTGATTCGGCCTCGATCATCGAAGCTCAGACCCGGATCTTCGACTGGTTCGACAGCCACCTGCGGTAAGTCCACAAAACAGCCCGCTGACCACACGTTTTGCCTTTGGTGGCGAAGGGTGTGTAATCTTTCGATCCGGCGGTCCGAAAGGATCGGAACCCCCAGGGAGGCGTGCCAGAGCGGCCGAATGGGACTCACTGCTAATGAGTTGTCCCTTTTACGAGGGACCGGAGGTTCAAATCCTCTCGCCTCCGCCAAGCCGGTGATTTTGACCGGCGGGTTAGAAATGATAGAAATTACGACGGTAAGACACGCAAGACCAGCAAGACAACAGAACATGCGCCCGTAGCTCAACGGATAGAGCACTTGACTACGGATCAAGAGGTTAGGGGTTCGAATCCCTTCGGGCGCACAACAGAAAGCCCCTCACCAGCAGAGATGCCGGTGAGGGGCTTTCTTGTATGCAAGTGTCCTTTCATGGCGACGTTGGTCACATCTTGACCCGTTTGGCGGCTGACCAGACCTGACCTCCGAATTGACGTTCTCGATCCTCGTATCGCGCCGCGGTGTCTCGGGCGGGCGGCTCGCGACTCTCGGGACTTCGCCAAATCGCCATTTAGCGGTCCGATCGGTCTGGTATGCATTGCTGATGAATCGGACTATCTCGGTTGTGCTCGTGATTGGTGTTGCGGTCGGAGCTCTAGTTGGGTGTTCGGGTAAGTCCGACACTGTTGTAGTTTCATCGACGCAGTCGGCCTCGTCATCCGCAGCGACGACGATTGAGGCCGCACCGCAGCGTGGCGATCAAACGCAGGAGGGCTTGGAGGCCGCGCTGGACGAGCAGTGGGCACTCGCGCAGAGTGCGGACTGGGCTGGGATCTATGATCTCAGTTCGCCTCGTTGCCAGGTTCAATACTCGGTTGAAGAGTTTGTGGCAGCGCTCGACGACGCGTACGCGGATCGGGATTTCAGCGGGACGCCCGAGTATCTGATCAACATGAACGGTGACTCGGTAGCGACCGTTGTCATCAAGGCTCCGGACGGCAAGAGTCCGATGACGGCGGGGGGATGGAGTTACATCAACGGTTCTTGGTACGACGACGACTGCTAGGCCGATCCTGCGGGCGAAGTTGTGGGATCTGTCGACGTGGCCGGCATCCGATGAGGTGCCGAGTCTGCGCGACATGATGGCCGAGCAACATAGCCTGCGCGTCGAGGACCTCGAACCTGCCAGACAAGAGGCGTACCGCAAGTACCTGTACTGAACGCAGATTTGTCACCTATGTCCGATAATGATCCGTGCCTTCAATTGCCTCCTCGCTGTTCTGGATTGCGCTGATCGCGGCCATCGCGCCGATAGTCGCGGGCTTGATCCCCCGTCGACTGGTTCCCGAAGTGGTGTTGCTACTGGTCGCGGGCGCAGTGGTCGGGCCGTTCGCCCTCAACATCGCAGCTGACAGCGAAGCGATCGGCATCCTGCGCGAACTCGGCCTCGGCATGCTGTTCCTGCTCGCCGGCTACGAGATCGACCGACAGGAACTCAGTGGGCGCGGCGGACGTCGAGCGCTCTACACGTGGCTGTTCTGCCTCGCGCTGGCGTTCACGGTGGTCGCGCTGCTTGGCATGAGGAACGTGATCTCCGCCGAAGCCGCTGTTGCCATCGCGATGACGTCGACCGCTCTGGGCACGCTGCTGCCGATCCTCAAGGACAACAAACTCCTCGACACACGCTTGGGTAGGACCGTCCTCAACCACGGGGCCGTCGGCGAGCTCGGGCCGGTCGTCGCGATGGCGGTGCTGCTGAGTGCCCGTGGCGCCATCCTGTCGCTGATCGTTCTTGCCGTCTTCGCCGTGATCGCCATCATCGTGGCGGTGCTGCCCGGCAAGCTGATTCACGAAGGCTCGTGGACACATCGCCTGGTGCGGGCAGGGGCGGACACGACGGCGCAGACGACGGTCCGCCTCACCGTTCTGTTGTTGGTCAGCCTCGGAGTGCTGTCGGCCGTGTTCTCACTCGACGTCATTCTCGGTGCATTTGCGGCCGGCTTCATCCTGCGGCGATTGATGCCAGAGGGCGACGAGCGCCTCGAGATCAAGCTCGACGGGATCGCCTTCGGGTTCCTCATCCCGATTTTCTTCATCACTTCAGGCATGGCGATCGACGTCTCGGCGGTCGCCGCCAGTCCCGGCATACTGATTGCGTTTTTGATCCTGATCGTTGTCGTCCGGGGCGTGCCGGTGTTCTTCGTGACCAAGTTCGAGAAGGTCGAACCACCCTTCACCACGCGCGAAAGTGCGCAAGTCGCGTTGTACGGGGCTACCGGCCTGCCCATGATCGTGGCGGTCACGGGCGCGGCCGTCGACGCGCATCAGATGTCCTCGGACAACGCGTCGATTCTTGTCGCGGCCGGGGCGATCACGGTTCTGCTGTTGCCGATGATTGCCACTCTGTTGTCGAAGAAAGAGAAAGTGTCCTGATTCAGAGATCCAACTGCTCGTCGAGCCAGTCGAACATCCGCTGATCCGTCAGACGCTTCGCTTGCTTCGATTATCAGGGGCCGGAGAAAAAGCCGTCGTCGACGTCGATACCGGTTTCCAGCGCCGATATCTCATGGCTGCCCGTTCGGTCCGCCCACCGCAAAGGGATCCCGGTTTCCGCGTCGAACGCCACCGTGGCATCACGGCCGGCCCAATCCGGTGGCATCGCGAATTCCCACGCTCTCCGCCCGTCGACCTCTACTTCCCGCCCTGTCGTGTCGGGTGGGCGTAGGTCGGCGAAAGGTGTGTACGGCCAGGTTCTGTGTATCTGGAGAAGTTGTTCGATATGGATGTCGAGACTGTATCCGCCGTTTCGTCGTTCGAGGACCCCGTCGGTGCGGAACCACGTCTGCTTCTGTCGGTTCTGCAGAAACAGCACTCCCTGCTCGTCTTCGAGACGGATGCAGGTGCGCGGCTTGAACCAGAATTCGAGTCGCACGGAGGGACGACCGCCGGGGGGTCGCCCGCGGAACATCACCCCATGTAGCGGAATCCGTTCCGCCGCTTTGTAACGTCGCGCTACCTCGCTCCACGCAGCGGGCGACTTTCGCGGAGAAGCCTCAGATGGTACATCTGCCGAGGGGGACTGTCCTGACTTGGGGACAACGGCCACCATAAATTGGCCTTCCACGAATAGCGAGGCGGGGACTGCGACGCCGGTGATCTGCTCGGCGAGAGCAAAGGCGCCCTCCAACGCATGCTCACCTGCATAGCCTTGGGCGTCATCGTCGATTCCGATTCCGCCGACATCGAGAATCAAATCCACCATCCGATCGTCCCCGACCACCGGGCTGGATCCGAAGAGTTCGAATTCAGCCACGCGTGTGCCGTTCGACCACCAGATGAACTGGCTGTCGGCATTGACGCTGAGATAGTGCGAAGCCACCTCGCGATCGGATAGAAGGGGCCGCATCAATTCTTCCGAGATAGCGAAGGAACCGCCGTTGATCTGCATCAACAGTGTGCTGTCGTCGCCCACCGCCGCGACTGCGACTACCTGCCCAGCCCCGGCTGTCTCGGGCTGTTCAGTGAGATCGGACATCACCTCGCCGAGTTCGGCGATCCCGATTGCCTCCGATTGTGTGTTCTCGTCGGCGCCGAGGGCACTCAACACCTGTGCGGGAGTGGACCGAGGGATGAGTGCAGCGCAGTACCCAAGAGACAGGCTCGTGTTGAGGTACTGCTGAATCCACACATAGTCGTGATAGGTAGGCACACTCGCACGCTTCCACAGATTGATACCCGACGAATGCCGAACTCCATCGAGCGCACAGCAAATACGCCATCATTCGATCGTTGATTCGAGGGCCTGATTCAGAGATCCAACTGCTCGTCGAGCCAGTCGAACATCCGCTGATCCGTCAGACGCCTCGCCATGGGCTGGCAGTGGAAGTTCGCGCCCTCGGCAGCGGTGAAGGGAACCACCGTCGTCGGTCCGCCGGCGAGGGCGGCAAGCCGCTTGGATTGACCGGGCCAGAATTGCTCGCCTTCCGGATCGGTGATGAGCAGGGGAGTGGAGATCGAGCCGGCGACGTGTTCGAGGTGGTACTTCCGAACCTCGGCGAGAGTGTTGTAGTAGCCGGCGGCGAGGTACGGACGCGCTCGGAAACGCCAGATTCGGGCGCTGTCCTTGGAGAATTTCATTCCCAGCCCTATCGCCATGTCGCGGTCGAAGGCCTCCGACTTCCCCTCGTCGAGCAGCTTCTGCATGTTCTTGGGGATGTGGGCGAGCCACGACGCGGCCACGTCCACGACCCCCGGATCGGCGATCGCTGCCGCGATCCGATGCTCGAACGCCAACGACTGCGGCACCCAGTACCCGCCCTGACTGATCCCGTACATCGCCAGCTTCGACGCATCGACGTCCGGCCGGTCCACGAGATAGTCGACGACGGGCGTGATGACGGCTTCCCAGTCGTGACGGAACGGGATGTTGCGCTCGAAGAGCATCGACTGCTGACCGGGACCGTCGAACATCAACACGTTGTAGCCCCGCTCGAGCGCCCCGGCACCGCCGCTGCCCCACAGCCCGCTGATCGGGCCGTCGCTACCGTTCACCATGATCAACGTCGGCCGTCGCACGTCCCCGGGCGGCCGGAAGAAGTACCCGGGCAGGTAGGTGTCCTCGTAAGGGATCCGGACGCGTTCGACGGGCTGGGCGGTGGTGTCGACGAAGCGGTCCCACGCCTGTCGGTGACGTTTGAAAGTGGGGACCAGAACCGAATCGTCGCTGAGACCGTCGACTGCGTTGATCGCCACACCGAAGTACGACGCCGCCCGCAGGTACGCGTTGGACGCGCTTCGCGAATGCCCGGCCTCGGCTGCCTCATCGGCCTGCCCGAATACCCGTGTACCGAGGTCGAACCAGGCCTCGTACCAGCCTTCGAGGTCCTTCTCGCCGACGTGAGCGATGGCCGAGAGCACTTCGCCGGTGTCTGCCGCGCCGAAGGTGGCTTGCCCGAGAACGACTCGTAGCTCGAAGTCGAAGGACTCGTTGCGATAGAAACCAGCAGTGAACGCCTGGTGCGGATGGGCGAAGAACGACGACGCGAGAGACATGGGCACACCTTCGCTAGTTCGGGGCAGCCATTTTCAGTTGTAGTTCCAGG
This sequence comes from Rhodococcus sp. MPR-R1B, assembly GCF_058793255.1. NCBI lineage: Bacteria > Bacillati > Actinomycetota > Actinomycetes > Mycobacteriales > Nocardiaceae > Rhodococcus > Rhodococcus sp. MPR-R1B. The sequence goes on along the minus strand of NZ_JBXAFO010000007.1, from coordinate 23,457 downwards.
ATCGCCCGAATCGCTTGCCGGAAAACCTGTCAGCGCGGCGACGCCGGGAGCCCGGTGGATGGCGGCCTCGACATCGCAAATGCCAGGGTGCACAACCACAACGACATTCCCAGCACCTGCGCACGTTGAGCGATACCCAGTCCGAGATTACCGCCGCCGGAGACTTCGATGCTGTTGGTCGTCAACATCCACACCGTCGCAAGGGAAGTCAGGATCAGAATGGTCAGACCCGTCGTCCGCAAAGAAGGGTGCTCGCGATACCTGAACGCTCCCACGGTGAATGCGATCATCGCGGTGAAGATCGCGAAGACCGCCACGCTGCTCGTCAACGCGTGAACATGGTGGAGCTGCGGAAGTAGACCGTCGGGTGCGCTCGACGGGCAACCCTCGCCCGAGCATTCGAGGGGGAACGACGCGTCGGCGATGGTCGCGATGCCGAACACTGCCAGCGCAATCCAGCCCGTGACGTAGAGCCTTCGCCGGGGCGTGATCAGCAGACCCAGCGCTCCGGAGATCAACATCAAGATTGCGGACAGGACATCGGCGTTACCGAAGACATCGCGGTATTTCTGGTTCTCGGCATCGAGTTCGCTGAGGAACGATGTCACCGGGTCGAGGCCGGTGTCCAGGAAGAATTCGAGAATCCACGACGAGTAGACGATTCCGCCCAGAGCCAGCGCAGCCACCAAACCCCACCGCGCAACGTTGCGTTCCTTCACGAAATCGAGCTTACGGACCGAGCAGGGCTTTCTGGACGCGTTCGGCCGCTACCAGCGGATCTTCGTGCTCCCAGACGCGGATGACGGTCCAACCCTGCTCTGCCAGACGTGCATCGGTGTCGCGGTCTCGAACCACGTTGGCGGCCAACTTGTCCGTCCACCACTGCGCGTTGTTCTTGGGAAACGTCGCATGCTGCGGGCAGCTGTGCCAGAAGCATCCGTCCACGAACACCGCGACTTTGCGGCGTGGGAATACCAGATCGGCCCGTCGGCGAACACCTTTGACAGGCGCCCGATCCACGAAGTACCGGAGTCCGCGTCGATGCAGCTCGCGTCGAAGTGCGATTTCGGGTTTGGTGTCGCGCCGACGCTGAGCGCTCATCCGAGCGCTGGTGGCAGGATCCGTCGCAGGCACCGTGGTTCTCTCAGCCGTCGGAATCGTCGCTGTCTTCGGGATCGGACCAGGTAGGCGCAAACCTGTTGCGACGCTCCACTTCACCGTGCACGACGGTCACGAAGTCGGTGAACGAGAGCGTCTGAGCTTCGGTGGGGCGTCCGTTGCGCGGCGGCGGCTCGTCGACGTCGAAGAACCGAACTGCGCCATCGGGTTCGTAGAGTCCGATGTAGACCTTCTCGAAGAGGTCGTAGCGGGTGTCCTCGGCGCCGAGATCCACCCAGGCCTTTCCCGGAACGCCGACCACCGCGCGCTTGCCTCGGCCCGAGCGCTTCGAGAGCGTCGTGACGTGGTGTGCAAAAGAGGATTTGCCGGTGTCGCTGGTCTTGGTCGGGTCGCCGTCGTCGCACGTGGCGTACGGCTCGAACATGACGGCGACCAACACGCTGTACGGCTGACGCTGATGCAGAACCATTGCCTCGCCACGCAATTCGTGGTCGTTGCGGACGATGTTCTTGGTCCACCGTCCCAGCTTGCCGCTGCGGGGACTGTAGTCCTGGAAGTTGTACGTCTTGATGGAGACGCAGAGGATCAGGCCGAGAGTGGGGTCGAGTGCCTTGACGTCCAAGCGCTTTCGGCCCTTGGCGACATCGACTGTTGCCTCCTGGCCTTCTCCGGACGCCGTCGGGGTGATGTTGGGATACAGCGGACGCAGAGCGTCGGCGACCGTCTGTGCCAGTTGATTGGACAGTCGCTGGGCGTAGTTCTTCTTCTCGCCGCGATCGGCGTCGGCCGGGGGCTTGTCGCCCGCGAGTTGCAGTGCACTCCACAGTGGTTCGTGTTCCGGCTCGGAAAACAGCGTTTCAGGTTCGGGAAACAGCGAGTCCGTCATGCTGCGGCCTCGGGGTATCCGCCCATCCGCTCGAGATGGCTTTCGACGTCCTCGATGAAACCGGGGATGAACCGAAGATTGCCCATGCGCGCGCGCTTGAGGAAGCCGGCGGTGGCCCGAGCCGACAGCAACCGCGTGTCTTCGAGGAAGCCGCTCAGATCCTCGTAGTCGTACTGGACCGGCCAGGTCGAGGTATGGACGCGGAAGGCCTGGCGGTTACGGCCCCAGGCCGCACTCGGCCAGGCGTCGCCCGGTTCGAGTGGCGTCTCGCCCGCGGCGTCGTATTCGATGGGATCGCTCAACCGGCCACCGACCCACGACGCCATCCGCACGCTCACGGCATTGCCGACGAGCTTCCAGCGATGGCTGTGGCGTAGGCCGGGAACCTCGACGGACGGCAGCGTCCAGTCGGGATCGAAACCCTGCAGTCGCTCGGCATCGACTAGACCGGGAGTGACGATCTCACCTGACGGCAACCGGACTGCCGGCTGACTGGGGATGCCGACGGACGAGCCGCCCTTGAGCGTCGGCACGGCATTGACGGCCCATCCGAGACCGCGAGTGCCTTCGGTCCAGTAGAAGCCGCAGGGGTAGTCCGCGGGATCGCCACCCAGGCGCTCGCCGGCGTCCTGGCCGAACAGGATTTCGCGGGGATCATCTGTGCGCGAGGCAAGCATGATGACTCGCTGGCGACGCTGGGGGAGTCCGAAGGCGCGGGCGTCGACCACCCGGTACGCCCAGGTGTATCCGAGGTCTTCGAGGGCGTCGGTGATGTGCCGCATGGCGGCGCCCTTGCCGAGCTGGAGCATGAACGGAACGTTCTCGATCAACAGCCAGCGCGGGCCCTTCTTGCGCTTGACCAGACGGAACACCTCGTCCACCAGGCCTGAGCGTGCGCCGGTGATGCCTGCCGTTTTGCCGGCCTGAGAGAGGTCCTGGCAGGGGAAACCGGCGGCCACCAATTCGATGTCACTGGGCAGCGCGCGAAGTTTGGTGACGTCACCGTGCAACGGCACGTCGGCGAAACGCGAACGGAGAACTGCCTGCGCGCCCGGATCGATTTCACACAGCAGTTCGGTGTTCCACCCATGTTCCGAGAGCCCCAACTCGAGACCACCGATACCGGCAAACAAACCCAACATGCTCCGCGACGACGTCACAGCACCCTTCCTCACGAACCGACCTAGAAGCACGGTACTCGAGAACTCCGACACCGTTTGCCAACTATTCGGTCCGCGGCGTGCTCCTTACGGAAGAACCGTTGTGAAACGCCTTACATCGAGATCTTCGGGGCCGATCGAAGTCCCTAAAAGGTCCCTGATCGAAGCAATAACCCGAACCAGCGGTGCTCCGTGCCCGTTCGTCCATTACCGTGGTCGGGTGAGCATCCAACCTTCCGGTGACGCGTCCTGGCCCGCGGTATTGACCTGGCAGGCCCACAACGCTCCTCGTATGGAGTCTGTTCGTGTGCAGCTGAACGGAAATCGCATCAAGGCTTCCGGCCGGATCATCGGTGGAGCCTGCAGTGAGCACCCGGCATTCAGCGCGTCGTACGACCTGGTCACCGACGAGGCCGGCATCACCCGCCGGTTGTCCGTGCGGACCGCCCTGGCCGCCGGTGAGCGTCAGATGTCGATCAGCCGGGACGAAGAAGGCACCTGGATGGTCGAGAACGGCGCCAGTCACCAGCGCTCTGCGTTCGATGGCGCACTCGATGTCGACGTGATCCTCAGCCCGTTCTTCAACACGCTGCCCATCCGCCGCGTCGGCTTGCAGAACGACATCGAAGACGCCGAGGTCCCGGTCGTCTACGTCAATCTCCTCGACCTGCGCGTCGAGGGTGCGACCATCACCTACAGCTCCGGCGCCGACGGAATCAGTGTGCTGTCCCCGGTGTCCAGCTCGACGCTGTCCGTCGACACCGAAGGTTTTGTCCTCGACTACCCGGGTCTGGCAACTCGTATCTAGGTTTCGTATCTCCAGGTTGCGTAGTTCTAGGTTGCGGATCGCCGGATGACGCCGCCGCGTCGACCGGCGTCTCGCATCCGGTTGATCCAGTCGGGTTCTCCGGCCTGAACGTCTTCGATGTCCCACCGCTCGTGCGACTCGTAGGCGCCGCGCGCCGCGAACCCTGCGTCCACCAATCGTGCCGTCGAGCCGTTGTCAAGCAGATCGGTACGTGCACCCTGCAAAAGGTCGAGCGCCTCGTCCAGCGCGACCAGCAGGGCGTCGCGGTTGCCCTCGCACATCGCCCGCACCAGGCCAGGAGCGCTCCCGGCCACGCGAGTGCCGTCGCGAAATGATCCGGCAGCCAGCCCGAGAGCCAGTTCGCCTCCGGCAGCTCCGGTGATCGCAAGCGTTTCCGCGAGCAGGTGAGGCAGATGCGAGATTCGCGCGACTGCCCGATCGTGTTCCAGAGATTCGGCCGGCACGACGACCGAGCCGCAGTCGAGTGCAAGGTCGGCGACCTGCGACCACACGTCTGCGTCGACGCCCTCGTCGGTGGCAACGACCCATACCGCGTCGACGAACAGATCGGCATCCCCGACCGCCCAACCAGAAGCTGACGTCCCCGCCATCGGATGACCGCCCACGAACTTGGCGCTCAAGCCCGCTCGTTCGACCGCGGCCTTCACTTCACCCTTGACGCTGACGACGTCCGTGATCGGATTGTCGGGCGCATGCGCGGCGATTGCCTCCAAGGTGGCGTCGACGGCAGGCATCGGCACGGCGATCACAATGATCGCGCCGCTTTCGTTCGCTCTCTGCAGCACTGAAACCAGATCGGTGTCGGCGTCGAAACCGTCGGCTCGGGCCGCGTCGGCGGACTCGCTGGAACGGTTGTAACCCCACGCCCGGCGGCCGGATCGGACGGCGGCGCGAAGTAGCGAACCGCCGATCAATCCGAGGCCGAGAACGCAGACTGGTGGGGCGGAATCGATCGCAGACACGAGTTCAGGTTGGCACATCGATGCTCGGACTTCACTCACTGGCACCAGGCGGGCTACCGTTGCGCCATGGGTGCACAGCGCGCGGGTAACAAGAGCGCCTCTTCGAACCAGTCGGAGGAGCTTGAAGGCTTCGGTGTCGCGGTGGTCCGTGAAGAGGGGCGTTGGACGGTCAAGGCACTGACGCCCGACGCGTTGACCTCGCTCTCGGCCGCCGAAACGCAGCTGCGTGAGCTGCGAAGTTCGGGTGCCGTCTTCGGTCTTCTCGACGTCGACGACGAGTTCTTCATCGTGTTGCGTCCGGCGCCGTCGGGCACGCAGTTGCTGATTTCCGACGCGACCGCCGCCATCGACTACGACATCGCGGCCGACGTCCTCGACGCTTTGCACATCGAGATCCCCGACATCGACCCGGACGACCTCGACGATGTCGAACCCTGGGAAGAGGGCGATCTGTCCGTGCTGGCCGATCTGGGCCTGCCGGAACCCGTGCTCGCCGTCATCGCGGCCGAGACCGATCTCTATCCGGACGAGCAGTTGGGGATGATCGCGCAGCGACTCGGGTTCGCATCCGAGTTCGGCGCAGCGCTCGACAAGCTCCCGCGCTAGATGACTCTCGCTGACGATCAGCGCATGATCCGTGCGGCCATCGTGGCCGCACGTTCCGCCTCCGACGCAGACGTCCCGGTCGGGGCAGTGGTGTTCGACGCAGACGGCGTCGAAGTTGCTCGGGCCTCCAATGCCAGGGAAGCGTCGTCCGATCCGACCGCGCACGCCGAAATCCTCGCGTTGCGTGCTGCCGCGAAAACCTACGGTGACGGCTGGCGCCTGGAAGGTGCGACGCTTGCCGTGACCCTCGAGCCATGCACGATGTGTGCGGGCGCTCTGGTCCTCGCCCGGGTTTCTCGGGTCGTTTTCGGGGCGTGGGAGCCGAAAACCGGAGCCGTCGGATCATTATGGGACGTAGTTCGAGATAAAAGATTGACCTATCGGCCGCAGGTGCGCGGCGGGGTCCTCGAGGACGAATGCGCTGGGCTTTTGGAAGATTTCTTCCGCGAGCAGCGGGCCTGAATTCGGTATTCCCCATCGAGAGTGATCGCACACTCGGGTAGCCGGATCCATCAATCGAGGGCATGGTGGAGGCAGATGCCGTCAGGGCATCGGCGGATCGTCGGAAGGCGATTCGTTCGCGTTCACAGAGGAGTACTCATGGGAATCGCAGACAAGGCTCAGAACAAGGCCGAAGACCTCGGGGGCAAGGCCAAGGAAGCTGCTGGCAGCGCTACCGGTGACCGGGACCTCGAAAACGAAGGCAAGGGCGACCAGGTGAAATCGGCCGTCAAGGATGCAGGCGAGAAGGTCAAGGACGCCGCTTCCAGCATCAAGGACAAGCTCACGTAATACCGCTCCACCTGGCGATTTCAGCCACGGGCACTCCATCCGGTAAAGTCACCAACGGTGGCGTGTCCGAGCGGCCTAAGGAGCACGCCTCGAAAGCGTGTGACGGGTAACCCCCGTCCGAGGGTTCAAATCCCTCCGCCACCGCCAAAGCTCCCCACCTGTTCACGCAGGTGGGGAGCTTTTTTGTGCTTGGTGGCGCCTATAGTCCCGTTGCTCGGACGACGTCAGGGAATCGGTAGGTTTCATCGAGGACTGATTTGTCGGGGACATAGCTGCGAATGATGAGTCGAAATTCGTCATGCGGAGCGGGTAGCCAGTTGGCACGAGCATCCGGATCGGTCGGCTCGTCGTGAGACAGGTGCAAGATGAGCTTCCCGTCACGAAAGACGAGATCGCCCGCGTCGAGATTGACGGTGCCGAGGTTGACGCGGTTACCCGGTGCGTCGGCGAGCATAAATGCGTCCTTGTCGTACATGGTCAGAGACCAGAAGCCGCCGCGACTGCGGTCGACGGGTGGGAGTGCGTCTTCTGTGAAGGTCATGGTGTACCGCTCGCGGCCGTGGAGCAACGCTCCGTCGTGGTCGGTACCCCGGATGAGGTAGACAGCCTCGTGAAAGTCGTTGACGTAAATGTAGATGACGGCCGCGAGCGCCCGTCCGAACCAGTCGGTGCCCCACAGGCCACTGTTGCGTTGCCGTTGCCATCCGTTGCCTGCGTCGACCCCGGTTTGGACGTAGCTCGCCGATTGATGGAGGGCGACGTCGGCGCGGAGCGCGGCGCGGTCGAGCAGCGCTCGGTACGACTTGTCCGAACGATGCAGTGCGACAAGCGTCTTGGCTTGATCAGCCATCGGGGTGTCTGCTGCGCCCATGGTCGGGTTGAAATCGAGCATTGCTGCAAGATCGGTCCAGAAAGATTCCGGCTTCACCCATTGAGGTCGACTGGCGTCGGGATCGGCCGCCAACATTTCGGCGGTGACGCCCTGAGGGTAGATCGAGTTCGCGGCGTGGGCCTCGTAGCCGAAGGACCGCGGGCCGGGTCGATCCTCGCTGAACGGGTACATGCCGATCTGGTCGAGCACCGACCGCGCCTGCTGCTTGGACGCCTCGGAACGTGCTGCGAAACTGCGAGGGAAGACACCAGCCACGTTCGTCGGTGCTCGAAGCACATCGAGGAAGTCTTCCGGCAACTCGCCATCCCAATCAGGTCCGACCAGAAGGAACTTTCCGCCGGGAGTGCCTGTCGCCGAACCAAGTTGGTGAGTCACATTGGTCAGCACGTCGACGATCTGGATAGTCCAGTAATGGCCGTCGGGTACCTCGGTCGGGGTCTGTATCACTGCGGTTTCGTCGGTGAGATCGGAGAATCCTGCGCCGTAGATCGTGTCGTTGTTGGGTGAGACGACCCACCGCTGCGCCGGGCTCATGTAGTCGGTGAGGGCACCTGTGTAATTTTTGGCGGCGCCTGGCAGAAGGCCGAGTTGGAGTCCGGTCTTGCCATCCATGATCTCCCACATGTTTGTACGGCCGAAGGTGTCCACAGCTGGATAGCCCCAGTAATAGACGATCCGGGCGAGGGCTTCCACGTAACTCTCAGCGGCGAGCGTTGCTGGAACTCCGGCCGATCTCGCCAGTTGAGCGTGTGCCGGCGTGAAACCTTGTGCGATTGAGTCGGTCGGGGAGTCCATGAAGTCATGGTGCCGGTGACCGTCCGCTGCATCATCACCCTTGCGGGGTGAACCGGTGAGGAAATCGAAAACCGGTTCTGTGTGCGCAATTCGAACGTTCAGGAGCGGCGGGCGATCCACTCTGCAGCGGCGGCATCGATGTCCTGCTTCAGCTTCTCGAAGAACGAAGGTGGCGGGGTGGGGATCAAATCTGCTGCGGTAGTGAGGGATCGACTGAGGGCGATCCGACGCTCGCGTAACTTGTCGTCGGTCAGGAGCGTCAGGTCCGCCATCGCGAGCTCCCTCGATCGGTGTGATTCGTGTTTCGGGCAGACCGTGCGCATCGGGATCGATGCATGATTCGATGCGCACGGCCCAGGCATTCCAGGCTGGGGGCCGGAATGCACAGTCGACTTTACCAAATGATTACTAATGGCTGTAGATGCGGCTCGCCTGCGGTGGTCGTGGAGCACTTTCACAGGGTTCTCCCAGGTCGTAAGTCCTGACAACTGTTGAAGCTGCAACTATCGTCGAGCCCATGAAAAAGATCTGGTGGATCGGCGGAGCAGTAGTTGTGGTCGTACTCGCCCTGCTCGTGGGGCCGTGGGCGTACGGGAAGTTCATCGCTGAAGACGATGCACCGGCGGCCGTGGTGTCCACTGAGAGCGCGGAGGCGGCGTCCGGATCGATCGACGGGCAATGGACCGTCGTCGCCGGGCAGGGGGACAACCAGACGGCAGCTGGGTACACCGTGCACGAGATTCTCAACGGATCGAGTGTGACCGTCGTCGGAACCACCGGCGAGGTGAGCGGAAACGCGGTTGTCGAGGGTGAAAAGCTCACTTCCGGCGAAGTGACGGTGCAGGTGGCTAGCATCAAGACCGACTCGGATCGGCGCGACGGCCAGTTCACGGGCAATGTGATGGATACCAGCACGTATCCGACGGCGACGTTCACGATCGACTCGCCGGTGGACTTGTCTGCTGTACCGACGGACGGAACAACGGCGGCGGTCACGGTGTCAGGAACGCTGACGCTCAAGGGTCAGTCCAAGCCGGTGTCGGTCGACATGACCGTGCTGCATTCGGGTGATTCGCTGATCGCATCGGGCTCGATTCCGGTCACCTGGACCGATTTCGGAGTCGAGCCTCCGTCCCTCGGTTTCGTCACCGTCGACGGCAGCGGCTCGGTGGACTTCCTGGTCTCACTCGCCGCGAGCTGAATTACGTCCACCCGATTCGCACTGCTTCGGGGCGGGCAGGGAAGATTAAGGACATGACCTTCCTTTCTTCTTGTCCGCTCCGAAGGCAGTGTGCGATCTCTGCCCGGACGGAATGAACAGGTGATGCCCCGGTGGAGACCGTTCCGGACGGGCGAAGACCCCGATCCACGGTTCACGCTCGCCAATGAGCGGACATATCTGGCTTGGATCCGCACTGCAACGGCCTTCGTCGCGTCGGGCGTCGGACTCGAAGCGTTCGGCGGCGACATTCTCAATCCGACGGTTCGATCCGGCTTGGCCGCGTTGTTGCTCGTCGGCGGTGCTCTGATCGCCATCACTTCCTTTGTCCACTGGATCAGCGCCGAGCGTGCACTGCGAACTGAGCGCTCGTTGCCGGTGCCGCTCATGGCGCCGGTCGTCGGCATCGTGCTGGTGATCTGCGCAACCGTCCTGGTGGTCGAGGTCGTGAACTGATTGACCGCGCTGGAACCGTCGGAAGGTGTCAAGCCTCCGGACAAGGGCTTGCAGTCCGAGCGCACATCGCTCTCGTTCGTGCGTACGAGTCTGTCGATCCTCGGCTTGTCTGCCGCCTGTCTGAGATGGTTGCCGCCGTTCGGGTCGGTGGCCCTGATCGGCCCGTCCGTCGCTGCCGTGCTCGTCGTCGCGGTGACGGTCTACGAACGTCGGTCGCGGCCCAGGCGGTTGGCCCAGTTTTCGGCCGAAAAGGCAACGCCCGCTTTGGTTATGGGAGCAACTCTCGCGGTCGCTCTGCTCCTGCTCAGTGCGACGGGGCTTTGGATTCTGCTGAAGTGACCTCGGCTTTCGGCGCCCAGCCGGGCGGGCCGAACACGTAGCCGGCTCGCTGCCGCCACGATGTCGACGCCTTCCAATCACGAGCAATGGCAGCATATTCGCGCGTTTGGAGCTTCCAGATGTTGTACGTTCCGACCGGCGTCGTGAGTCCGTAGGTGGGCCGGTGGGTTTCGGCTGCGAAGGTTCCGAACATCCGGTCCCAGATGATGAGGATTCCGGCGTAGTTGCGGTCGAGGTACTCGGCGTCGGAGCCGTGGTGGACGCGATGGTGTGACGGCGTGTTGAAGATGAATTCGATGGGCCGCCAGAGTTTTCCGACACGTTCGGTGTGGACGAAGAACTGGTAGACGAGGCTGACGGAGAAGCCGACGAACACCATCCACGGCGGGATCCCGAGGAACGGCAACGGCAACCACATGATGATCTCACCGCTGTTGTTCCACTTCTGCCGCAGTGCGGTGCTGAAATTGAAGTACTCGCTCGAATGGTGAGCCTGGTGTGTGGCCCAGATGACTCGAACTCGGTGTGCGATGCGGTGATACGCGTAATAGAGGACGTCGATTCCGAGCAGCAGGATCACCCAGGTGTACCAGGCAGTCGGCGAGAGGTGCCACGGAGCGAGATACACCCAGATTGCGGAATAGCCGATCAGCGCCAGCACTTTCCAGAAGGTGCTCGTTGCGATCGACACGAGTCCGAGTAGAACGCTGGTTCTGGCATCGGCGCTTCGGTAGCCGCCCTGTGCCGGCCGTGCGCGTCCGTCGGCGTCGTCGGGATGATCTTCGAGCGCACGGGCCGCGAACCATTCGATTGCGAGGAAGATGACAAACGCGGGGATTGCGAGCGTAACGGGATCATGGAGCGGTTCGAGCAGTGACTTCCATGATTCGAGAAGGGTTTCCCACACGTGATTTGTCCTGTTCTTTAGCTCCGATCGTTACATCATGCATTAAAATGTAACGTCAGGGAACCCTTTGCGGCGAAGAACTCGCAGGTTTGTTGCGACTATTCATAGAACGATGGTAGGAATTGCCGGTGCATATCACCGCGAAGGTGGACTACGCCGTGCGGACTCTGGTCGAGCTCGCGGCAGTTGGTCCTGACCCGGCCAAGGCCGAGTTTCTCGCCAAATCCCAGGTAATACCCCACAAGTTCCTGGAAGCGGTGCTCTCGGACCTGCGGCGCGGCGGCTTGGTCAACAGCCGTCGAGGCCCGGACGGGGGATACTGGCTCGCTCGGTCCGCGGACGAGATCACGATTGCCGACGTCATACGAGCTGTCGAGGGACCGCTGGCTTCGATTCGGGGTCAGCGACCGGAAGACGTCGACTACGGGGGACCGGCAACGCCCCTCAAGGAGGTGTGGATTGCAGTGCGAGTCAACCTCCGTGCTGTGCTCGAAAATGTCACACTCACCGATGTTGCAGGTGGAGAGTTGCCCGAGTTCATTCACGAACTGACGGCAGATCCCGAGGCGTGGAATCGGCGCTGATACAGCCCGGTTTCAGTGTGCCCGTCGACGCGGAACTGCCATAGGAGCAGTGTTCGCGGTGTTGCCTCCCGCGGATTTTGCGTCGTACATCAGATGATCGGCCGCAACGATTGCTCGGGAGAACTCGTTGTAATCGAACTCTTCCTGATGTGGGATGAAAGGTAGCGTCGCTGCGCCGACGCTGACCGTGGCCAGGGGGTCGTCGGAAGCGTTCACCACGGCTTTGGGGAGCGTCGCGATTCGTTTGCGAAGTCCGTACGGAGTACCGATCATCACAACGGTGAACTCCTCGCCGCCGGTGCGCGCGGCGTAACCGAAACCGTTCACATGCGCCTGCAGGCGCGTTCCGGTCCGGATGATGACGGCGTCACCGACTTCGTGGCCGAACGTGTCGTTCACCGCCTTGAACTTGTCGATGTCGACGACGGCAACAGCAATGTCGGCACGATTTGCCGACGCGACCGACCAGATGCGCTCCGACATGTCCCACAGTCCTCGTCGGTTCAACAGGCCGGTAAGCGCATCCACTTTGGATCCCGTTGCGCGCGCGAGTAATTGCCGCCAAGTGAACTGAATTGTGGCCGGAATGAAGATCACGGCACACAGGACGACGTCCGTGCGTGCGATCACGCTGGTTGTCGAGTAGTCGCCGTTCGTCAGGCCGAGCACCGTCAGGGCGATGACAAATGTCGTGGCAAAGGCGAGATGGAAGGCCAACCAGCGGTAATCGAGAAAATAGGTGAAGTAGGCGCCGGTGGCGACAAAGAGTGCCGCGCCGAAGAGGGCGGCGTTATGGCTGGTGAAGGTGATGAGAACCGAGGCAGTTCCGAGATCCGCCCACAGTCCGTAGAGCTTGAGCATGCGTGAACCTCTGATTCGGCCGACAAACCAGAGAATCGTAGGGATCAGGTTGACGGCCGCAATGCCGACGAGCCAACTGCGCGCAAACGGTCCGTCCGGGCCCTCTCCGCTGAGGAGAAACAGGAACGCCACGATCGAGAAATTGAGTGAGCAGAACCCGATGGTGAGACGGACGAGACGTAGTACGGAGCCTCGTCCGGACTTCGATCCCCACAGCATCACCGTGGACGAAACCGGCCAGGTGTGCAGGAGCGGGTCCATCAGATTCCTTCGCCGAGCAAATTGCGGTTAATTCACCGCAAAGTATGTCAGGCCATGTTGATTCACGCGTCAACTTGGCAGGGGGCGTCAGGCGGTGGAGTTGCTCGCAACCCTCTCTGTCGCGCTGTTCAGGCATTTGCCGTGCGTGAGTGTGAGGTACGCCTCGAGTTTCCGTGCCGTGTGTTCGATCGCACAATATTGCAGACCTCTGCAAAGTTGCAGAGCTCTGCAAGTTCGGTACCGTGTTGGGGTGATCATCGAACAAGGCCTTCGTGACCGCAAGAAGGCAGCAACCCGTGCCGCACTCAGCGGCGCGGCAGCACGGCTCGCTCGTGCGCTGGGGATCGAATGCGTCACCGCTGACGCAATCGCCTCCGAGGCCGGAGTGTCGACGAGGACGTTCCACAACTACTTCTCCAGCAAGGAGGAGGCAGTGCTCGCCAGTTTCGAGGAATCGGTGAACCTGTGGATCGAGGCGCTTGCGTCACGGCCCGCGGACGAACCAATTCTCGACGTCCTCGAAGAACTTGTGGTCGAAATCGTGAACGACTCAGGTCCGAGTGGGAGTGAGAAGGCAAGTATCTGGCTGCTGTCGGATTCGAGTCCCGCGCTCTACCGGGATGCCGCAGACATGCATCAGCGGATCAACCGTGCAGTCGTTCAGGCATTGGCGGAACGCACCGGTACCGACGCCGAGAAGGACCTGTACCCGACGCTCCTCCTGGGAGCGGTGGGCGGAGCCGCTAAATCGGTGATCGACGTCTGGACTGGCGGAAAGTCGGAGGCTTCCAGTCCGGAAGAGTTGGTTCACGACGCTTTTCGGCAGATTCGTGCCGGGTTGCCCGCGCCGCCGCCTGCCCCTGAGATGTCGCGTCCCTGAGATGTCTCGTCTCTGAGCCCCACACGTAATACCTGTCCACGTACACGCACCGAAACAGCAAGGAGCCCGTCGTGGCCACCTATCTTTATCGGATCGGCAAGTTCGCCTACCGGCGAAAAGGCGCGGTCCTCAGCGTTTGGCTGATAATCCTGGTCCTGATGGGCGTCGGGGCAGCGACTCTGTCCGGCCCCACCAAGGACTCGTTCTCCATTCCGGGAACCCCGGCGCAGCAGGCGCAAGACCTGATGGCGGAGCGTTTTCCCGACGCGCCCAATCCTATGGATTCGCTGAGCGCGCGATACGTAGTGCAAGCTCCGGCAGGCACGACGCTGGCCGATCCGGCGAACGTCAAGGCCATGGACGACATGCTCGCGAGTATTCGTGGCATCGACAAGGTCGCCGACTCTGCCAAGGTGGACCCGGCGACTGCCACTCCGGAACAGGCCGCGAAGGCGTTGGTCAATCCGGTTACCGGCAACGACTCCATGGTTGCGATGTTCAAGGAAAAGGCTGCTGCGGCTGGAACTTCCGAGACACAGGCCGTGGACGACGCGCGTGCGTTGTCGCCGCTCAGTGCCGACGGCACAGTCGGGTACGTCGAGGTTCCGTTCAGCGGTGACTTCGCCGATCTCGATCAGGCGTTGCGTGATTCGATCAACTCCGCAGCCGATGTCGGTCGGGCCGAGGGACTCAACGTCCAGGTCAGTGGTTCTGCTGCTCAGGAAGCGGAGATGCCCGGTGGTGTCACCGAGCTGATCGGTATCGCCGTTGCCGCAGTCGTTCTGGCCATCACGTTCGGTTCGCTTGTGGCCGCGGGGCTTCCGCTCCTCACCGCGATCATCGGTATCGCTATCGGCAGCCTCGGAATCACGGTTGCCACCGGATTCATGGATCTCAGTTCGATGACTCCGACGCTGGCGATCATGATCGGTCTGGCTGTGGCGATCGACTACTCGCTGTTCATCATGTCCAGGTTCAGGCATGAGCTCACCCTTACCGACAACCGTGCCGAAGCAGCAGGTCGCGCCGTCGGAACCGCCGGTTCCGCAGTGGTATTCGCTGGTTTGACGGTCATCATCGCGCTGGTTGCATTGCGCGTCGTCGGCATCCCGTTCCTCTCCGATATGGGTGCGGCAGCGGCCTTTACCGTGCTGATCGCGGTTCTGATCGCCTTGACCTTGCTGCCTGCGATCCTGGGTATGTTCGGACGCAAGGCTTTTGCCGGCAAGATTCCCTTCCTCAGCAAGCGCGCTGAGGAGTCCGAAGACGAAGATTCGGGCAAGCCGAAGTTGGCTCTGCGCTTCATCAGTGCCGTCGTCCGTCGTCCGCTGGTGCCGCTGATCGGTGGAGTAGTGCTTCTGGGCGCATTGGCTCTGCCCGCAACGGGATTGAGCCTGGCACTGCCGTCGGAGGCCACCGGTGACCCGGCGACCAGTGCGCGTCAGGCATACGACCTGATCGACGAGGGCTTCGGTGACGGTCGCAACGGACCGCTTATCGCCGTTGTCGACGCGAAGGGGGCCAGCGTTCCCGCCGGGGAGGCCTTTGCGGAGGTCGTCTCGACCATCTCGGGCTTCGATGACGTCCAGAACGCACAGGTCGTCGGGGTCAACGAGGCCGGCGACACCGCGCAGGTACTGATCACTCCGAAGAGTGGTCCGACCGACCCCGCCACGATGGATCTGGTGTCCAGCCTTCGTGGAGCCGAAGGCGGACTCAACGATTCGATCGGCGTCAGCTACGGCATCACCGGTCAGACCGCACTCGAAGGCGACGTCTCGGACACGCTGAAGGATGCATTGGTGCCCTACCTGGCCGTCGTCGTCGGCCTTGCATTCATCTTGTTGCTCTTGGTGTTCCGTTCGATCCTGGTTCCGCTGACGGCGACGCTCGGCTTCCTGCTCAGCGTGCTCGCGACATTCGGTGCGACGGTGGCGATCTTCCAGCACGGTTGGTTGGGCATCATCTCGAACCCGCAACCACTCGTGAGTTTCATGCCGATCTTCCTGATCGGTGTGGTGTTCGGACTCGCGATGGACTACCAGGTGTTCCTCGTGACGCGTATGCGTGAGGAGTACGTCCACGGCGCGAGCGCGAAGGAGGCCGTGACCATCGGCTTCAACCATGGCGCCCGGGTCGTCAGTGCGGCCGCGGTCATCATGATCTCCGTGTTCGGTGCCTTCATCGCGGAACCGAACTCGTTCATCAAGTCGATCGGCTTCGCGCTTGCCGCGGCGGTGTTCTTCGACGCCTTCATCGTGCGCATGGTGATCATCCCGTCCGTCATGGCACTGCTCGGCGACAAGGCGTGGTGGTTGCCGAAGTGGCTGGACAAGATTCTGCCGAACGTCGACATCGAGGGTGAGAAGCTCAGCAAGGCCCTCCGTGAAGAAAAGGAAGCGGAGCTTCAGTCCGCATCTGCTTGATCTCTGCTGTGCGCCTTTATTAACCCCCGCGGTTAATAAAGGCGCACAGCAGTTTTTGTGTATCGAAATATCCAGCGGCACATGTCGGCCAGGATTGGTAACCTTCGCTCACTATGCTGATCAGGCTGCTGCGCACTTATCTGACGCCGTACCGGGGTGAACTCACGGGCGTTGTCGTCCTGCAGTTTATTTCGACTATGGCGGCCCTTTACCTTCCGAGTCTCAACGCCGACATCATCGACAACGGCGTGACGAAAGGCGACACCGGCTACATCCTCTCCACCGGCGGGATGATGCTGATGGTCACGCTCACGCAGATCCTGTGCTCGGTGGGTGCCGTCTTCTTCGGTGCGCGAGTCGCCATGGGCGTCGGACGCGATCTCCGGGCTTCGGTGCTGCATCAGGTCGGGACGTTTTCGGCCCGAGAGGTCGGGCACTTCGGTGCGCCTTCGCTGATCACCCGCAACACCAACGACGTCCAGCAAGTGCAGATGATGGTCGTGATGAGTTGCACCATCCTCGTCATGGCGCCGATCATGTGCGTCGGCGGCATCATCATGGCTCTGCGTCAGGACCTGAATCTGTCCTGGATCCTGGGGATCAGCGTCCCGCTTCTCGTAGTCTCGATGGGTTTCCTGATTGCCCGGATGGTCCCCGGATTCAGGGTCATGCAGGGCCGCCTCGACGCCGTCAACCGTGTTCTTCGCGAACAGATCACGGGCATCCGTGTCGTCCGAGCGTTTGTACGGGAACCGTACGAGGTAGAGCGTTTCGGCGATGCCAACCGTGAGCTGACGGAGACTGCACTCGGCGTCGGCCGCCTCATGGCACTGATGTTCCCGCTCGTGATGCTGATCAGCAATGTCACCAGCGTCGCGGTCATCTGGTTCGGTGGCCATCAGATCAACGAGGGCTCGATGCAGATCGGCTCGCTCACCGCGATGCTCAGCTACATCATGCAGATCCTGATGGCCGTCATGATGGCCACTTTCATGGCGGTGATGCTGCCGCGTGCGTCGGTGTGCGCCGAACGTATCTCCGAGGTGCTCGACACGGATTCGTCGGTGATTCCGCCCGAGAACCCGGTCCGAGAACTGAAGGACCCGGGAGTCGTCGAACTTCGTGGCGCTCAGTTCCAGTTCCCCGGAGCCGAGGAACCTGTATTGCGCGACATCACGTTCCGTGCCGAACCCGGCAAGACGACGGCGATCATCGGCGGCACCGGATCGGGAAAGACCACTCTGCTCAACCTGATTCCGCGATTGATCGACTCCACCTCCGGATCGGTATCGGTGGGAGGAGTCGACGTCCGCGACATCGACACGGAGTTGCTCTGCTCGGTGATCGGTCTGGTCCCGCAGAAGCCGTATCTGTTCTCGGGCACTGTCGCCACCAATCTCCGCTACGGAAACCCCGAAGCTACCGACGAATGGCTGTGGGAGTGCCTCGAGATCGCCCAAGCCGCCGACTTCGTCCGCGCCATGCCCGAAGGCCTGGACACACCGGTGGCACAAGGCGGTACGACGGTATCGGGTGGCCAGCGTCAGAGACTCGCCATCGCGAGAGCGTTGGTGCGTAAGCCACAGATCTATCTGTTCGACGATTCCTTCTCGGCACTCGACCTCACTACTGATGCGAGGCTGCGTGCGGCGCTCCGGCCGGTCACGCAAGACGCCTGCATCGTCGTTGTCGCGCAGCGCATTTCCACCATCGTGGAAGCCGATCAGATCATCGTGCTCGACGACGGCGCCATCGTGGGGATCGGCACGCACGACGAACTCGTGGTCAGTTGTCCCACCTACGGCGAAATCGTCGCCTCTCAGCTAGCCGTACAGGACGCATCATGAGCAATCGACCGACTTCCTCGCCTCCCATCGGCCCGCCCGGCGGCGGCGATCCCACAAAGAAGGCCATGAACTTCGGCCCTTCGCTCAAACGTCTCCTCGGTCGCTTGAGCCCCGACAAGCCGATCGTCGTCCTGATCTTCGCTTTGGTGACGGCAAGCGTCGTACTTTCCTCGATCGCGCCGAAGATCCTGGGAAACGCCACCAACCTGATCTTCGACGGCATCGTCAGCAAGCAACTCCAGCCGGGGACGACCAAGGAACAGGCTGTCGAAGGATTGCGCGCTTCGGGGCAGGGTCAGCTCGCCGACATGGTGTCCGGCATGGCAGTTGTGCCTGGTACCGGAATCGATTTCGACGCAGTCGGCAAGGTCTTGATGATCGTGCTGCTGCTGTTCGTCTGCGCGTCGCTGTTCAGTTGGCTGCAGGCGTATCTGCTCAACATCGTGGTCCAGCGAACCGTTCGTCGTCTGCGTGAGGACGTCGAGCAGAAGATTCACCGACTTCCCTTGCGGTACTTCGATACCCATGCCCGCGGTGATGTTCTCTCACGCGTGACCAATGATATCGACAACGTCGCGCAGAGCTTGCAGCAGACGCTCAGCCAGTTGGTCATGTCGGTGATGACCGTCCTGGGCATTCTGGTGATGATGCTATGGATCTCACCGCTGCTCGCCTTGATCGCGGTGGCAACTGTTCCGCTGTCGATCATGGTGACGGCGTTCATCGCGAAGCGTTCACAGAAGCACTTCGTGGCGCAGTGGAAGAGCACCGGCGGAATCAACGCGCAGGTCGAGGAAGCATTCAGCGGCCACGAGTTGGTCAAGGTGTTCGGTCGCCAGCAGGAGGTCGAGGAGCGCTTCCGCAAGCAGAACGAGGATCTGTACGAGTCCAGCTTCAAGGCGCAGTTCATCTCCGGTCTGGTCATGCCGGCCGTGATGTTCCTGGGCAACCTCAACTACGTCGCCATCGCAGTGGTGGGTGGCATGCGCGTCGCATCCGGAACGATGACCCTCGGCGACGTGCAAGCGTTCATCCAGTACTCGCGGCAGTTCACCCAGCCGCTCACGCAGATCGCGTCGATGACCAATCTGCTGCAGTCCGGTGTCGCTTCGGCCGAGCGGGTCTTCGCGCTGCTCGACCAAGAGGAGCAGTCGGAGGACCCGAAGAGTGCGAAGTCGCCCACGGTCGACAAGGGTCGCGTCAAGTTCGAGAACGTCACCTTCAGTTACAAGCCGGAACAGCCGCTGATCGAGGACCTGTCCCTGACTGCCGAGCCGGGCCAGATGGTTGCGATCGTCGGACCCACCGGCGCAGGCAAGACCACCCTCGTCAACCTCATCCTGCGGTTCTACGAACTCAATTCGGGCCGAATCACTTTGGACGGTATCGACATCGCCGACATGACGCGAGACGATCTGCGCTCACGGATCGGCATGGTTCTGCAGGACGCATGGCTGTTCGGTGGAACCATCCGCGAGAACATCGCCTACGGCAAGCCTGGTGCCACCGACGAGGAGATTCGTCGCGCGGCCGAGATGAGCTACGTCGACAAGTTCGTGCACTCTCTGCCTGAGGGTTACGACACGGTCATCGACGAGGAAGGCAGCAACGTCAGTGCCGGCGAGAAGCAGCTCATCACCATCGCCCGCGCCTTCATCTCGCAGCCGTCCATCCTGATCCTCGACGAGGCGACCAGTTCGGTGGACACACGCACCGAACTGCTGGTCCAGAGCGCCACCGCGGTTCTGCGCAACGACCGCACCAGCTTTGTCATCGCGCACCGTCTTTCGACAATTCGTGATGCGAACCTGATCGTGGTGATGGAGGAAGGCCGGATCGTGGAGCAGGGGAGCCATGAGGCTCTGCTCGAATCCCGCGGCGCGTACTTCCGTCTGTACAACAGCCAATTCGTGGGCGCGGAGATCTGATCGCACTACTACGGTGGTGAGCATGCTGATTGCCGAGGATCTGCTGTTGCTCGCCACCGACGACGTCAGCGGAAAGCTACTGCGTTCGTCGTCCTACGTCGATGTTGCGCTCGGAGGCGCCTTGTTGGTCGAGCTTGTGCTTGCCGACCGCGTTCGCCTCGACGGCTCCGGATGGCGGGCGCGGGCGGTCGTCATCGACAATCGGCCACTCGCGGATCCCACTCTCAACGCTGCATTGGCACGGCTGGCCGAGAAGCCACCGGCCCGGCCGACTGCGGTGGTGAACCGACTTGCGAAGGGTGCAAGGAAAGCGCTCTATGCAGGTATGGGAGCCCGCGGAATAGTGACGGCCGTGGAACATCAAGTGTTCGGGATCTTTCCGAGCGTCAGATGGCCGGCGACCAGTCCGCAGTACGAAGATCAACTGCGCTTCGTGCTGCGTGAGATTCTGCTGGGCGTCCGCCAACCCACTTCCACCGAAGGTGCATTGGTATCGATCCTGGCAGGCGCGAACATGCTCAAGGTGATCGTTCCGGCCGATCAGTTCAAGGCGGCGAAAGCGCGAGCGAAAGTGCTGTCGCAAGGAAACTGGGCGAGCGAGGCAGTGCGGCAGTCGATCGCCGCGACGCAGGCAGCCACCACTGCTGCGCTCACCGCAACGATTGCAGCGTCGGCATCCTCGGGATCGTGAACGTAGCGATACTGCACGACGTGCCCCTTTCTGCGGCTGTGACAGGATTGAACCCGTGACTTCTGCAGTACCGACACCGCCCGAGCCCGTCGTCGACAAGCGTCCCGAGTCGATCTTCACGATAGGGACCAGGCTCGAGGACCGGCTCGGACGAACCGGAACCATCCACACACCGCACGGTGATATCGCGACGCCGTCGTTCGTGGCCGTCGGAACCAAGGCCACGGTCAAGGCCGTGCTGCCCGAGTCCATGAAGGAACTCGGTGCGCAGTCGTTGCTCGCCAATGCGTACCACCTGTACTTGCAGCCGGGACCCGACATCGTCGACGAGGCCGGCGGGCTGGGCAAGTTCATGAACTGGGACGGGCCCACCTTCACCGACAGCGGTGGCTTCCAAGTCATGTCGCTTGGTGTCGGGTTCAAGAAGGTGCTCGCGATGGAGGCCGTCGGTGTGCAGTCCGACGACGTCATCGCGAAGGGCAAGGAGCGTCTCGCGACAGTCGACGACGAGGGCGTGACGTTCAAATCGCACCTCGACGGCAGTAAGCATCGCTTCACCCCCGAGGTGTCGATGCAGATCCAGCATCAGCTCGGCGCCGACATCATGTTCGCGTTCGACGAGCTCACAACGCTGCTCAACACCCGCGGCTACCAGGAGCGATCGGTCGAGCGCACGCAGGCGTGGGCGATCCGCTGTATCAATGAACACGAGAAGCTCACCGCCGAACGCGCTGACAAGCCCTATCAGGCTCTCTTCGGCGTGATCCAAGGCGCGCAGTACGAAGATCTGCGACGTCAAGCCTGCCGCGGACTCGAGTCGATCGAAGGCGAGAACGGATACGGCTTCGACGGCTACGGCATCGGCGGCGCCCTCGAGAAGCAGAACCTCGGAACGATCGTGCGTTGGTGTAACGAGGAACTACCCGAGAACAAGCCGCGTCATATGCTCGGCATCAGTGAACCGGACGACTTCTTCGTCGCAATCGAGAACGGCGCGGACACTTTCGACTGCGTCAACCCGTCGCGTGTTGCTCGCAATGCTGCGATTTACGTCCGCTCCGGCAGGTTCAACATCAACACCAGCCGATTCCGTCGTGACTTCACGCCTATCGACGACGAGTGCGATTGCTACACGTGCGCCAATTACACCCGCGCGTACATCCATCACCTCTTCAAGGCGAAGGAAATGCTCGCGTCGACGCTTTGCACCATCCACAACGAGCGATTCACCGTGAAGTTGGTCGACGACATCCGAGCCAGCATCGAAGGCGGGTATTTCCACGACTTCAAGGCTGACATGCTCGGAAAGTTCTACGCGGCGAAGACGCCTGCACCTCAGGCGTAGGTCGGTTCGCGCTTCTTCACGTATGCGATGACGCGGTAGGTGATCGGCATGACCAGAACCTCGACAAGCGTCTTCCACAGGAAGCCGACCAGCACGTAGTTGATGAAGTCTTCCCATGTGCTGATGCCGATGACACCGGCCGCTATGGAACAGAAGATGAGGGTATCGGCGAATTCGCCGACGACGGTCGAGCCGATCAGCCGCGCCCACAGGTGCTTCTCCTGCATGCGCTTTTTCATCATGACCAGGACCAGGGAGTTCAGCAACTGGCCGACGAGGTAGGCGGCCAAGCCCGCGACCAGTAGCCGGGGAATGACACCGACCACGGTTTCGAGGGCGGCCTGGTTCTCGTAGAACTCTGCCGACGGGAGTTGCACTGCAATCCAGAAGCACGCAGCGGCAAGAATCAGTGCGCCGAAGCCCAGGTAGATCGCGCGTCGGGTCGCTTTGAAGCCGTAGACCTCGCTGAGCACGTCACCGAGGACGTAGGCGAGCGGGAACAAGAAGAATCCACCATCGGTGATGATGGGCAGAATCTGCAAGGGACCGAGCGAGAAGTCGGAATCCGCAAAGAAGGCGACCCCCTTGGTCGCCGCCACGTTCGAGATCAGCAGCGTTGCGGTGAAGAGCGCGACGATCGTCGGGTAATAACCCCGGCTGACGTGCGCAAATTTGGTTTCGTGGGTCGATTCGTCTTGCTGATCCTGAGCTGTCACGTCCGTCATCCAAGCACCACAAGGCGCTCGGATGCGAGTTGGCGACCGTCCAGTTGCGCAGAACACACCGAAGGCCCTGCGGTTTCACGTGGAACCGCAGGGCCTTCGGTGATGGGGTGAAGCCTCGTCAGAGTGCTGCTACGAAGCGTCCTGTGATGACGCGATACGCATAGGTGCCTGCGATGAGAGTGACCGGTCCGGTGACCAGCAATCCGAGACCGCAGAGCAGTGCGCCAACGAGGTTGATGCCGATTGCCGCGAGTGCCAGGAGAAGCAGTGGGCCGACATTCTTCGAGATGACGCTGGCGCTCGACTTGATTGCGGTGACGGGATCCTGATCCTGATCGATCACGAACTGCAACGTGAAATAGGTCAGGAATGCGATGACGATGCCCGGAATGATCAGCAGGACGAGGCCGATCGCTACCGCGAACCCGACCAAGATGCTCGCCAGAATAACGGCGCCGATGTTCGAGAATTGGAAGAAGGAACCGAAAGCCGGCTTGTTGCCGTCGACTTCATGAAGGGCACCTCGAACGTAGGCAGCCTGGATCAGAATGCTGACGACGATCGAGACCAATCCGCCTATGATGCTCAACGCCGACACCGAAGTCGACCCGTCGGTCGAGAAGTCGAAGCCCCCGAACAACAGGTTGATGCCAAACGAAATCAGGCCCGCGACAACAGTGATGCCGATCCACGTCAACGCATTGTTCTTGAAGCGTTCCCAGCCGTAATTCAGCGCGGCACCCACGGAAAGCTGTGGTCCACCGAATCCTGCGCCGTAGTCATTGGCGGGCGGCGGCGGGAAGTTGCCGCCCCCGGGAGGAGGCGGGTACCCACCAGGCGGTGGGTAGTTGCCACCGGGAGGGGGATAGCTTCCACCCTGCGGAGGCGGCGGGTAGTTGCCACCTTGAGGGGGCGGGAAGTTTCCGCCCTGTGGAGGCGGCGGGTAG